>NZ_JBEXWT010000002.1:0-240970 GCF_040629945.1 Kitasatospora sp. NPDC005856
CACCGCGACCACATGCGCCGCTTCTGGGACGACTACCTGCCCGAGACGACCCGCCGCACCGAGGCCACCGCCGCACCACTGCGCGCCTCCCTGGAACAACTCGCCGGCCTGCCACCCGCCCTCGTCGTCACCGCCGAAGCCGACGTCCTGCGCGACGAGGGCGAAGCCTACGCAGCCAGACTCCGCACCGCCGGCGTCCCCGTCGTCTCCACCCGCTACCAAGGAGTGATGCACGGCTTCCTCCTCATCGGCGGCCTCCACCCCACCGGCACCACCCGCGCCGCACTGCTCCAGGCCGTCGACACCGTGCACATGGCCCTGCACGGCCGGCCCTGGTGACCGTCCTCCCGCGCGCGGGTTCGGTGGCCGGCCCGACGGTCAGGTAATCCCGTCACCGGCTTGACTGGTGACGTAAGGGGTTGCCATCATTGCGTCACCGGCTGGACCGGTGATGCTTCGGAGGGTGTGAGCGCATCGCCGGGAGGGGCCGGACGCCGATTCGATCCAGATGTGGGGAGCACCAGTCATGGCAGTCAGCTACACCGCAGTCGTCGACGTCGACGGTGAGGGCCGCAACGGCGGCCGGGTCCGTTCCACCGACGGTCTGCTGGAGACCGGTCTCGCCATCCCGACGGAGTTCGGCGGCCGCGGTGGCGCGACCAACCCGGAGCAGCTCCTCGCGGCCGGCTGGGCCGCCTGCTTCCTCGGGGCCGTCCGCCGGGCGGCCGGCGAGCGCAAGGTCCGGCTCACCAGCACCACCATCACCGCCGAGATCACGCTGACCCACGGCGACGACGACGAGTTCTCGCTCTCCGCGGTGCTCCGGCCCGTGCTCGGCGGTGTGGACCAGGCCACCGCCGAGGAGCTGGCGCACGCCGCCCACCGGATCTGCCCGTACTCCAAGGCCACGCGCGACAACATCCCGGTCGTCATCCACGCCGGCGTTGCCGCCTGACCCACCCCCCTGACGGCGGGTCCCGTGCCTGTTCCCCCGTCCCGCACGGGACCCGCCCACACATCCCCGCTCCCCCCGCACCCCCCCCGCACCGCACCATCGACCGGAGAGCGAGGACGGCGCATGACGGCCTGGGCGCACACGTGTCCACGGGTGGCCGGACGTTTTCGTCACCTTCCTGGCCGGTGTTCCGGCGGCCCGGGGGAGCGTTCGTGGCCGGACGGCGCGCAGCTGTGGAGCTGGGTGGAGACCGTCGTGCTGCTGGGCTACGGCCCGGGGGCCTCGTCCTGCGGGTGGGAGTCAGCCCGCTTCGTGTGAGCCGGCCCGCGCCGGTGGGTCAGCCGGCGTCGCCCGGGGCGGCCGGGCCCGGCGACAGCAGGGTGTACATGACGGAGCGCTGCTGCTTGTGGCGCCGGATGCGGCCCTTGGCGACGAGCGATTCCAGGGTGTTCCGCACGACCTGGGGCGTCGGGGTGCGCTTCGGGTGCTTCGCCAGGAGTTCGTCCCGCAACTCCTTCGCCGTGCGCGGCTCGTCGTGCCGGCCCAGGAGTTCCGCGAGCAGGTCACCGAGCAGAGGCCGGTGCGAGGTCCCCTTCACGCCGGCCTTCGGGGCCTGTTCATCCGTCCGCGCGTCCGCCGTTCCGGCCGTCGCCGTGCGGGCGGCCGTGCCGGCGGACCCGTTCCGCCGCCGCCCGGGAGGAAGCGCCCGCTCGGAGGGCCCCTCGTACCGTTCGGCGAGACTCAGGATGTCGGCCAGTAGGGCCTCCTCCTGCTTCAGCGTCCTGAGCTCCTCCGCCAGCTCCTGCTGTCGCCGGTGGTTCTCCTCCAGGTCCGACGCGGCTTGTTCCACGTACCGGGACCGGAGCGTGGAGGCTGGATGGCGGGTCACGACCGTTCACTCCCTTGGCATGGATGGTGTTGCATGGTACCCATGCCGGGGCCCGCGCGCCGACGCGCGCGCTCGCGGAGCGACTACCGGGCGCCCGCGGTGGACGGCGTCTTCTTCCGCGCGCGGTAGGCGGCGGCCTTGATCTTGTTGCCGCAGGACTCCATGCCGCACCACTGGCGGCGCATGCCGCGGGAGCGGTCGATGTAGACCCGGGTGCACTCCGGGTTGCCGCACTCCTTCATCAGGGGGACGTCCGGGCCGCTGAGGAGTTCGACCGCCTGGCGCGCCACGGTCGCCAGCGCCTGCTCGGGGGTCGCCTCGTTGTGCCGTCCGGCCATGGTGAGCTGCGGTGTCACGGGCGGCTTGCGCGCGGCTGCGTTGAGCACGGCGAGCGCCTCGCGGTCGAAGGGCTCGTCGAGCCTTCGGTTGGTGACGAGCCGGTAGACGGCCTCGCGGACGGTCGTCGCCTCGTGGACGTCCTGCTCGTCACCGGGCGTGATCGTGTCCACCAGCCCGCTGTCCAGGTACCAGGCGTTCAGGCGCTCCGGCGTCACGAACATCTCGAACCGGACCGTGCGTCGTGCACGGAGCGTGGCCGCGAAGTCCAGGGCCGGGTGCCCGCAGACGAAGACATGGTCAAGGTTCACATCACCATGCTGACAGGTGACTGTGCGGAGGTGCAATAACGCGGGGCACCGGCCGGGCCGCGTCGCGGCTCGCGGCCCTGCCGGCGCCGGCGCGGCCGGCGGTCGTGGCCGGCGAGGACGACCGCGCCGGGACCGGCGCCGAGGGCTCCCTCCCATCCGTCGCACGGACGCGGGGAGGGGTGGTCGATGGGTCGTCGAGCAGCAGCGGCCCGGGCGGGTCGGCGACCAGGAGCGCCGGTGCGAGCCGTCGGGGCGGTGGGCCCGCCGGGTCCGGAGCACCGGGCGGCGGGCCGTGTCGCACCTCGGCGGCTCACACCGTGGGCGCCCCGGTCTCCTTCAGGGTGCCGTCGGCCAGCCGGAGCCAGCGGTTCACCCCGATCTCGGCGAGGAAGCGCTCGTCGTGACTGACCACCAGGAAGGCGCCCTGGTAGGAGTTCAGGGCGCTCTCCAGCTGCCCGGCGCTGACCAGGTCGAGGTTGTTGGTCGGCTCGTCGAGCAGCAGCAGGTGCGGGGCCGGCTCCGCGCACAGCACGCAGGCCAGGGTGGCGCGCAGCCGTTCGCCGCCGGAGAGCACTCCGACCGGCAGGTGGGCCCGGGCGCCGCGGAAGAGGAAGCGGGCGAGCAGGTTCATCCGCTCCGTCTCGGGCCGCTCGGGGGCGAACGCGGCGAAGTTCTCCGCCACGGTGCGGTCGAGGTCGAGCAGGTCCAGGCGCTGCGAGAGGTAGGCGATCCGCCCGTCGTTGCGGCTGATCTCCCCGCTGTCCGGCGCGAGTTCGCCGGTGACCAGGCGCAGCAGGGTGCTCTTGCCGGCGCCGTTGGGCCCGGTCAGCGCGATCCGCTCGGGCCCGCGGACGCTCAGGTCGACGCCGCCGTCGGCGAACACCGGCCGGCCGTCGTGGCGGACCTGGAGGCCCTCGCCGAGGAAGAGGTTGCGCCCGGCGGGCACCTGGGTGTCGGGCAGTTCCAGGGAGAGCCGCTGCTCCTCGCGCAGGGCGCGCCCGGCCTCGTCGAGCCGGGCCCTGGCCTCGTCGACCCGGGCCGCGTGCATCTGGCCGGCCCGTCCCGCGGACTCCTGGGCGCCGCGCTTCATGGTGCCGGCGAAGATGCGGGGCAGGCCGGCGTTCTTGAGGTTGCGGGCGGCGTTGCTCTGGCGGCGCTCGGCGCGTTCGCGGGCCTGCTGCATCTCCCGCTTCTCCCGCTTCAGCTCCTGCTCGGCGTTGCGGACGTTCTTCTCGGCGACCTCCTGCTCGGCCCGGACGGCCTCCTCGTACGCGGTGAAGTTTCCGCCGTGGAAGCGCAGTTCTCCGTTGCCGAGTTCGGCGATGTGCTGCATCCGGTCGAGCAGCGCGCGGTCGTGGCTGACCAGCAGCAGGCAGCCGTTGAAGTCCGCGAGCACGTCGTAGAGCTTGTGCCGGGCCCGGGCGTCGAGGTTGTTGGTCGGCTCGTCGAGCAGCAGCACGTCGGGGCGCTTGAGCAGTTGGGCGGCGAGGCCGAGGGAGACGATCTGGCCGCCGCTGAGGGTGCTCAGGCTGCGGTCCAGGGTGAGGCCGGTGAGTCCGAGGCGGTCGAGCTGGGCGCGGGTGCGCTCCTCGATGTCCCAGTCGTCGCCGATGGTGGTGAAGTGCCGCTCGTCGACGTCGCCGGACTCCACGGCGTCGATGGCGCGGATGATCGGGGCGATGTCGAGCACCTCGGCGACGGTGAGGCCGGAGGTCAGGGGCAGGCTCTGGCGGAGGTGGCCGAGCCGTCCGGTGACGGTCACCGAGCCGGTGGCGGGCTCGAGTTCGCCGGCGATCAGCTTGAGCAGGGTGCTCTTGCCGGAGCCGTTGGGCGCGACCAGGCCGGTCCGGCCGGCGGGCACGGTGAAGGACAGGTCGTGGAAGACCGGGGTGTCGTCGGGCCAGGCGAAGGAGAGGTTGGAGCAGACGACGGCGGCGTCGGACATGGGGATGACCTCGAAGGGAATGAGGGCAGGAAGGCGGACCTCTGCCCTGGGCAGACGTGCGGAAAGGGGGTACGACGAAACGGACCACCTCGGCGGCGCTCCTGAAGCACCGGCCGGTGGCCGTCAGATCCGGATCTCACCCGGAGATGTCGTCGTCACCCGCCACGTCTGCCACTCCTCGATCACACGACTACTGGTCCCGGCCACTGTAACAGGGGTCGTCGGCTGCCGGGAGGCCGGACATGTGTGTCCCGTCGGGGGTCGGCCGGCAAGTGCCTTTCCGCGTGGCCGCGTTCACCTCCGGTCCGGGTGCCGTGGCCGCGGCACCCGGCTCGTTGACAGGTCGGTCGCGGCCGTGCCAGCATCGTCACCAGTTGAACCGGTGACGCAGTCGGGTGACGGCTCGGCCGCGTTCACACGTGTGAACCCACCCGCGAACGGGCAGGCCGGAGGACGGTCGCCCGCCGGGATCCTCGCCATCCGAAGGAGCACGCTGACCATGGCCGGAAGACCGAAGCGGAGGGCACCGAAGCGGAGGGTCGAGGGCGCTCCCGTGGGGCGGCGCACGGTACTGGGCATGCTCGGTGCGGGCGCCGCGGGGCTCGCCGCGGCGCCGTACCTCCAGCGCGGCTGGGAGCGGGCCCTGGCCGCCGCCTCCGAGGCGGACGCGACCGGACTGACCGGCCTGCTGCCCGACCCGGGCGGCTTCCGGTACTACAGCATCGTGGGCTCGGTGCCGCAGAAGGACGAGACCGACTACGCGCTGCGGGTCGACGGTCTGGTGGAGCGTCAGATGACGTACACCCTGCCGGAACTGCGCGCGCTGCCGCAGACCCGGGTGGTCCACGACGTCCTGTGCACGGACGGCTGGCGGGTGGAGCGCACGCCCTTCGAGGGGGTGCGGCTGGCGGACATCCTCGACGCCGCCGGAGTGCGCTCCCCGGGCGCGGCCGTCCGGTTCACCTGCTTCGACGGCGAGTACACCGAGAGCCTCACCCTGGAACAGGCCCGCCGCTCGGACGTCCTGGTGGCGCTGACCATGCAGGACGAGCCCCTCACCCACGCGCACGGCGGACCGGTCCGCCTGTACGTGGCCCCCATGTACTTCTACAAGTCGGCCAAGTGGCTGTCCGGCATCTCGGTCACCGACAAGGTCGTCCCCGGCTACTGGGAAGAACGCGGCTATGACATCGACGGCTGGCTCGACGACGCCGACCGAAGCGGCGCGGCGGCCTGAACTCCCGGACCGGGTCCGGCGTTTCAGCACCGCCGAACGCCTCGTCCACCGGGCCGTCGGCGTTCTGATGCTCCTGTGCCTGGCCTCCGCGGCCTGCCTCTACCTCGGGCCGCTGGCCCAACTCGTCGGACGGCGCCACCTGGTGGCCACCGTCCACGAGTGGTCGGGCATCCTGCTGCCGCTGCCCTTCCTGCTCGGGCTGTTCTCCGCCGACTTCCGGGCGGACCTGCACCGGCTCAACCGCTTCGCGCCGTACGACCGGGAGTGGCTGCGGGCCGCCCGCCGCCGGACGTGGCCCGAGGCCCGCCCGGCCGGCAAGTTCAACGCCGGCCAGAAGCTCTACGCGGGCTGGATCGCGGGCGCCGTGCCGGTGATGGCGTTCACGGGGCTGTTGATGTGGTTCACCGGCCTGCTGCCGTTCGTCTCCCGCACCAGTGCGATCTTCGTCCACGACCTCCTCGCCTGGGCGATCGCTCTCGTGGTCTTCGGCCACCTGCGCAAGGCGCTCCAGGATCCGGAGGCCAGGCGCGGGATGCGTACCGGGTACGTCAGCCGCGCCTGGGCCGAGCGGCACCACTCCCGGTGGCTGCACCGGGACCGGACGGACGCCTGATGGCCGCCGCTGCGCCCGGCCTCACCGACCCGATCGGTGACGACTTCTCCACCACCCCTTGCTCTTCGACCCTACGCATTCGGGACGGGATACCCATGAAGCGATTGTTGACCGTGCTCGCGACCGGCGCGGCGCTGGCCGCGGTGAACCTGCCGACGGCGGTGGCGGAGCCCTCGTACGGCTCCGTGCCCGCGGTTCCCGGCTGCTCGGCTCCGGCCGTACGGGCCCCCGCCGGCACGAAGGCGGAATCCGTGACGGCGGTCCGCCGCGAGGGCGGCACCATCCACGGAACCGGGCTGCTGGGCGGCACGGTCGAGGGCGTCCCCGCCTTCTGCGAGGTGACGGTCACCCTGACCCACCCGGGCGACGACGACCACGCCAGGATCCTGACCTGGCTGCCCGTCAGTGGCTGGAACGGCCGCTTCCAGGCGCTCGGCGGAAGCGCCTTCGCGGCCGGGGACAACGGCGTCGGGCTGGGCACCGCGGTCAGGAACGGGTACGCCGCGACCACCACCGACGGCGGGCTGGCCGACGTCGTCGACGTCGGCTGGGCCCTGAACGCCGAGGGGGAGGTCAACACGGCGCTGCTGAAGAACCTCGCCTCCCGCTCCCAGCACGAGGCGGCGGTGGTCGGCAAGCAGGTGGTCGCCGCGCACTTCGGCGAGCGGGCCGCCTACTCCTACTTCAACGGGTGCTCCACCGGCGGCCGCCAGGGGTACATGGAGGCCCAGCGCTACCCCGACGACTTCGACGGCATCCTCGCCAACGCGCCGGCCGTCAGCTGGGACGCGTTCGAGGTCGCCACCCTGTGGCCGCAGGTGGTGATGAACAACGAGAGGACCTATCCGTCCGCCTGCGCGTTCAAGGCCTTCACCGACGCCGCCGTCGCGGCCTGCGACCCGCTCGACGGCGCCACGGACAACCTGGTCAACGACGCGTCGCGGTGCGACTTCGACCCGCGTCGGCTGATCGGCACCACGGTGGTCTGCGACGGGAAGGAGCTGACCGTCACCGCGGCCGACGCCGCCGTGGTGCGCAAGATCTGGGACGGTCCGCGCACCGCGTCGGGCCGCAAGCTCTGGCCCGGCGTTCCGGTCGGCGCCGACCTCTCGGGGCTGGCCGGCACCACGACCGACACGAACGGCCAGGTGAAGGGCGCGCCGTTCCCGGTGCCGCAGCTCTGGGCCGCGACCTGGCTGGAGAAGCAGCCGTCGTTCGACGTCTCGACGATCACCTACGACGGGTTCACCCGGCTGTTCGAACAGTCGCGGGCCGAGTACGGCGGCGTCATCGGCAGCGACGACCCGGACCTGTCCGCCTTCCGTGACTCCGGCGGCAAGCTGCTGACCTGGCACGGCCAGGCCGACCAGTTCATCCCCACCCAGGGCACCGTCGAGTACCGCCGGCAGGTCGAGCGGAAGATGGGCGGCACCCGGCGGGTCGACGACTTCTACCGCCTCTTCCTCCCCCCGGGCGCGGGCCACTGCGGCCTCAACAAGGGTGTCGGAACCATCGACGACCTCGCCGCCCTGACGGCCTGGGTCGAGCGGGGCGAGGCGCCCCGGACGCTGCCCGCCACCCTGGTCGACGCGGCCGGGCGGAGCGTCGACCGCGACGTGTGCCGCTACCCCGAGGTGTCCCGCTACCGGGGCCACGGCGACCCGGCCGCCGCCTCCGGCTTCCGCTGCGTCCTTCCCTCCCGGCACTGATCCCCTCCGGTGCCCGCCCGGCCCGCGCCCGACGGCGCGGGCCGGGCCTTTTCGCGTCGGGCCTCTTCGCGTCGGGGGAACGTGCCGTCAGGCGCCCCCGCCCGTCCCGCCCGCACCGCCCGCACCGCCCGTACCGCTCGTGCCGCTTGTACCGTCCCCCCCCGTCCGCACCGTCTGCCCCGTCCGCACCGTCCGCACCGTCCGCACCGTCCGCACCGTCCGCACCGCACCGCCCGTACCGCTCGTGCTGCCCGTGCCGTCCGGGCATGCCGAAGGGGCCGACAGCCGGTGCTGTCGGCCCCTTCGGGGTGGGGTCACTTGGCCCGCAGGGGCCCCGCGAAGGACTTGCGCAGGGCCGGGGGAGCGGCGATGGGGAGCAGCGCGGCGAGCATCCGGCCCTTGAGGGTGTCCGGCTGTCGCGTCAGCTGGACGTCGACCCGGGTGCCGTCGTCCTCGGGGGTCATCCGGAACACCCAGCCGCCGCCGGGGCCGAAGAGCTTGGAGTCCAGGGTGGTGACGGTGACGGTGTCGCCGCCCGGCTCCCACTCGTAGCGGGCGCGCTCCCAGGCGGCGGCGGTCCCCTCGGTGACCTCGGCCCAGGTGTCGCCGAGCCCGTGGACCTCGAAGTGCTCGGCGTCGATCGTCGGCCAGGCCTCGGCGCGGGCCGGGCCGAAGTCGGTCAGCACCGCCAGGACGTCCTCGGTGCCGAGTGTGGAGACGAGGTGGAACCGTACGACTGCCATGGTGGGGTGTCCTCATCGAAAGTAACTGTTCTGACCGGTGACGAAAGATTTCCATGAGCCTCCGTCACCTGTCAAGGTGGTGACGCATGATGAGAGGGGTCACGCCTCCGGGGCGGCGGGCACCCGGCCGAGGGCGTCGCGCAGGGCGGCGCGGGAGGTGATCCCGAGCTTCGGGAACACCCGGTACAGGTGGGAGCCGACGGTGCGCGGGGACAGTCGCATCCGTGCGCCGATCTCCTTGTTGGTCAGACCGCCCGCGGCGAGGTCCGCGATCCGGCGCTCCTGCCAGGTCAGCGCCGCGACATGGGCCGGGGAGGCCGGCGGGCGGGCACCGGTGGCGTGCAGTTCGGCCCGGGCCCGCTCGGCCCAGCCCGCCGCACCGAGCCGTTCGAACGCCTCCGCGGCGGTGGTCAGCGACGGAAGTGCCGCCTTCCGCCCCCGGGTCCGGCGCAGCCGGACGCCGTGGGCGAGGCGGATGCGGGCGAGCTCGAACGGGAAGGCGGCGGCCGCCGGGTGGTCCTCGGCGCGGCGGTGCCACTCGGCGGCCTCCGCCGGGTCGGTGGCCGTCATGGCGAGCGCGCCGTACGTGACCAGGGCGAGGCGGGGGGAGAGGGCGGGCAGGCCGGCGTCCCGGGCGGCCAGGGCGTGCCGGCGGGCCTGCTCGCGGCGGCCGGTGTGCAGGGCCGCCTCGACCAGGTCGAGCAGCGTCCGGGCGGCCTGGTGCGCGCAGGACGCCAAGGTGCCGGGCGGTGTGACGGCGGCGGTGTGCAGGTAGGCGGCTTCGTAGTCGCCCGCCGCGAGGGCGGCGGCGGCGCCGATGGCGTCGGCGATCCGGGTGAGGGAGCCGATTCCGCGGGGGCGGGCCCAGGCGTCGACGGCGGCCCGCAGCTCCCGCGCGCGCTCCGCCCGGCCGCGCAGCGCGGCCAGCAGGCCGAGGTGCGCGCGGGTCTGGTGGGCGAGCAGCGGGTGGTGGGTGGCCGTCAGTTCCAGGACGCGCTCCCCGGTCCGTTCGGCCTCGTCCCACTCTCCGGCGGCCAGCTGGTCGAGCATGATCAGGTGCAGCATGGTCAGGCCGGCCGTGACGGCCCCGGTCTCCAGCTCCCGCTCGACGGCGCGCCGCAGGTGCGGCCGGTACCGGTGCAGGGCGTCCACGTGGTGGGCGGCGACCGCCAGCCGGGCCAGCTCCCAGGGCTCCGGCGCGCGCAGGCCGGCGAACGCGCGCTCCACCCGTTCCCGCACCCCGGCGCCGCGCCGGACCACGTCGCTCCACGCGTCCTGGTAGAGGCGGGAGGACGGTGGCACCAGGTCGCCCAGGGAGGCGAGGAGTTCGTGGGTCCGTTCCCACCCGGCCTCGTCGGCGGCGTACAGGTTCACGGCCAGGAGCAGGTCGACGAGCCGGGTGAGCACCTCGGTGGACGCGCGCTCACGGTCGTCGCGGATCCCCTCGATCGCCGCGACGACCTGGCGCCGCGCGGACCGTACGTCCCCGTCCTGGTGGAGCGCGCCGTGGGCCGAGACGAGCACCGATATCGGGGACTCGCCCGCCTCGGGCGCGCCGTCGCAGAGCGCCAGCCGGCGCGCCCGGTCCGGCAGGCCCGCGTGACCGGCGACGAAGGCCGCGTCGCCCAGCCGCCGGGACCGCTCCTGGCGGCTCCCGCTGAGCTCCGCCGCCCTGGTCAGCCAGGCCACGGCGGCCACCGCCCCGCCGCGCCGGGTGATCGAGCCGGCGGCGGTCTCCAGCGCGGCCGCGACCGCCTCGTCCGGTCCGACCGTCGAGGCCGCCAGGTGCAGGGCGCGCCGTTCCGGATCCTCGTGGTGCACCCGCGCGAGCACCGCGTGCGCCGAGCGCCGCTCACCGGGGCTCGCCAGCTGGACGACCGTCGACCGCACCAGGGGATGCCGGAAGACGAACTCGCCGCTGAACGGGTCGACGTCCAGCAGCCCGCTGTCCGCGGCCGGCTCGACGTCCGTCATGCGGTAGTGCGCGCGCAGCGTGCGGCCGGGCGCCGCGCCCGCCGCGACGCCGTCCAGGGCGCCGCGCAGCAGCTCGGCGCGGACGGCGTCGCCGAGCGCCCCGATCCGGGCGGCGTAGACGTTCCGCAGCCGCCGGGGCAGCGGGACGCCCGCGCACCCCGGCAGCTCCGGCCGGCCGGCCCCCGCCCGGTCGTCGGGCAGCGCCCGGGCCGTGCGCAGGACGTGCGGCGGCAGTTCCACCAGGGCCAGCGGGTTGCCCTGGGCCTCCTCCAGGATCAGCCGGCGGACCGGGGCCTCCAGGCCGGGGTGGCGCAGGTCCAGGAGCCGCTCCGCGGCCGGCTCGGACAGCCTGCCGAGCGGCAGCGCGGGCAGCGCGGCCGTGTCGAGACCGGAGGGGACGTCGGAGCGCAGGGCGACCAGGAGCTTCACCTGGCTCACGCCCAGGCGCCGCCCGACGAACCCGCACACCTCGGTGCTGGGGCCGTCGAGCCACTGGCCGTCGTCGAGCACCAGCAGCAGGGGGCGGCGCGCCGCCGCGCGGGCGAGTAGGTCGAGGACGGCGACGCCGAGGGCCATGACCGAGGGCGGCGGCCCCGCGCCGCGGCCGAACACGACGTCCAGGGCCGCCCGGTCGGCGTCGGCCGGGCGGCCGATGTCGGGAAGCAGCGGGTGCAGCAGCTGGTGCAGGCCGGCGAACGGCAGCTCCCGCTCGGCCTGCGCGCCGCAGGCCCTGATCACCCGGTGGTTCCCGCCGGCGGCGAGCCCGGCGGCGTGTTCCAGCAGGGTGCTCCGGCCGACACCGGCGTCGCCCCGCAGGACGAGGGAGCGGCCCTCGGCGGCCGTCACGAATGCGGACAGCTCCCGCTGCTCGTGTGCGCGGCCGACGATCCTCGCGTTGATCGCTTCCACCGTGGTTCCACGTCCCCTTCCGGTCGGTGCCCACCGGGCGCAGGCGTGTGCCGAGCCCCGTCGGCCGGCCCGGCACACGCCTGCGCCCGGCACGCACGAGTCCGGTACACACGAGCCCGGTACGCGCACGCCCGGCGTCGCCGTGTGGCGGCACCGGGCGGAGGGCAGGTGAGGGGGCCGTGCGGGGCGCCGGTCAGCGGTCAGCGGGCGGTGGCGCGGGCCGCCCGCTCGATGACGTCCGCGACCAGCCGCGGGTGGGAGACCGCGACCGAGTGGGAGGCGGCGACCTCGGTGGTTTCGGCGTGGGCGCGCTCGGCCATGAAGCGCTGCGCCGCGGCGGGGATGTTGAGGTCCTTCGTGGTGACGACGGCCCAGCTGGGCTTGGTCAGCCAGGCGGCGGAGGTGGCCTTCTCGGTCAGGGCGGCCTGCGCGACGGGTCGCTGTTCGGCGGCCATCAGGGCGGCCTGGCCGGCGGGGACGTCGGCGGCGAACTGGTGGCGGAACGCGTCCTGGCGGATGTACAGGTCGGTGGCGGTGGTGCCGTCGGCCTGTCGGTAGCTGACGGGGTCGAGGGCGTCCGGGAGGGTCGAGCCGGGGTACTTGTCGGTCAGCTCCAGGGCGCTCTCGCCGGGGGCGGGGAGGAAGGCGGCCACGTAGACGAGGGCCTTGACCTCCGGGTCGTCGGTGGCGGCCTGGCTGATGACGTTGCCGCCGTAGGAGTGGCCGGCGAGGATCTTGGGGCCCTTGACGTGGTCGAGGACGGTGCGCAGCGCGGCGGCGTCCGAGGCGGGGCCGCGCAGCGGGTTGGCGGCGGCGACCACCGGGTAGCCGTCGGCGCGCAGCGCGGAGATGACGCCGTTCCAGCTGGAGCCGTCGGCGAAGGCGCCGTGCTCCAGGACGACGGTCGGTTTGGCGCGGCCGCCGAAGGCGTCGGCCGCGGTCGCGCCGTCGGCGGCGCCGCCGAGGGTGAACGCGCAGAGGGCGAGGCCCGCCGTGATCGCCGAGACCGCACTCGCCGCCAGCCGCCCGCGTCGACCCTTGATGCTCACCACGACAGATCCCCTTCCGGGTATTCGGCATGGGGCGGCCGGCATCACCGAAGCCGTCACCGCCCTGACAGGTGATGAGACTGCCGCGACTGCTCGTCACCTGTCAAGGTGGTGACGGTCGGACAATGGGAAGGGCGCGGCGCCCGGAAGGGGCGCCGCGCCGCGAGGTCACGCCGGGACGACCCGGTAACTCTGGGCCGCCAGCGGGAGGTTGGACTGGGCCAGCGAGCCGCTCGCCCACGCGTTCGCGCCGCTGCAGCCCGCGCCCGGGTACAGCACCACGGACGCGGCGCCGTCGACGACCTGCACCGAGCGGGCGGGTGTCGACAGCGTGTGGCAGGTGCCGAGATCGGCGAGGTCGACGGTGGTCGCCGCGCCGCGCCCGTCGGCGGCCGAGTAGAGGCGCGCGCCCGGCTCCAGCGGCGGCCAGCCGGCGGCGGCGTCGGCCGCTCCGGCCCCGAGGGCGATCAGGGCCGCCGTCATGACGGTAGCCACGGACGCGCTGCGGAGCCTTGCCTGGGGTGTGAACATGCGAACCCACCTTCTCGTGTGTGACGGAACGGCCGGAAGGCCGGTGCCGGGCCCGGGCTCGCCGGGCCTGGCCGGGAGCAGATCCTTACATCTTCAACAATGTGCCGGGAGTGGGGAATCGGCCAAACACGTGTGAGTCGCGACCGGGCCGAGGTGTGTCCGCGCAGTCATCGTCACCGTATTGACAGGTGACGATCCGGGATGCACCCTGAAGCCGTCGTCCGTGATCGCAGATCGGGAGAGTGGCCATGAGCGAACAGCCCGCAGGCGACCCCGCCGCCGAGTCGCGGCACGCACGCTACGGCGTCCTTCCCGAGCGCATCCGCTTCGAGGAGATGACCGAGGAGTCGGCGACCGGCCCGGGCGGCGCGGCGGACGCCGCGTACGACCCCGAGAGCCGCTGGAACTTCTACAACTGCCTGGCCGTCGACCTGGGCCCGTAGGGCCTGTCCGGCCTGTTGCGGGGACCGTCAGGCCTGCTTGACCGAGATGCGTCCGTTGCCGGTGCTCAGGGTGAGCCGGTACCGGCCGGACGGGTCGTCGGAGACCCCGATGTCCTGGTGGCCGTTGCCGGTCTTCGCGGACACCTTTCTGGAAGGCGTTGCCGGACGGGCCCCGTCGCGGGGCGGACCCCACGAAGCTACCGCGCCGGAAAAGCCGTGGACCATGGGGCTGGCCCCCCTGTCCGGATGGGGAGTTCTCCTGAACAGTGGTGGCCCGGGATCGGCGGCACCCCCGGCTGCCGCCGCCCGAGCCGGGCATCCCGGACCGCACCGCCGCGTTCACGGCGGGCGACGCGCTGGGAATCGCGGCGATCGTCGGGATCCCGTCCGTGGCGATCTGCGTCCTCTACTCGCTGTTCAGCACGAGGACCGGCGCGGCGTTCCGGGGCCCGCTGGCCGGGCTGCTGCTCCTGCCGCTCTGGTTCCTGCTGTTCTTCCCGCCGCTGCTGCCCTTCCTGCTGCTGGGTCAGCTCCTCTTCGCCCTGTGCGTGGCCCGGGCGCCGCTCCTGGGCCCGCCCCGGATCCGGCCCCTGGCGCGCCGCCTCCTCGACGCCGTCCGTGGCGGGCGCCTCGGGAGGGCATGAGGGGTCGGCCCGCCGAGGTCCTGTGCGGGACCAGTGGACCGGCAGGAGGGCGCCGCTCGACCGCTCGACCGCTCGGGCGCGGTCGTCCTCGGCCGCCGACGCTGACGGGCCGTGTGTCGGCGGCGCCGGCGGCCGCGTGACCGGGTGGGTCACGCCCTGCGCGTGATGATCTCCTTCACGCCGTCCGCGACGGCTCGGCTGGTCCGCCAGCGCCGGAGCGAGCGGTCCGCCGCCAGCTGTTCGACGACCGGGGTCAGCCAGGTGTCGTCGCCGAGGCGGTGGACCCGGCCGAGGTCGACGATGTCGCCCAGCAGCTGGCGCAGTACGGTGATTTCGGGCATCGGGTACCACCGGCGGTGGTGGACGAACCGGGGCCGCCACACGTCGTAGGGGTGGCGGACCATGCTGCTCAGCCGGGAACCGTGGGCGCCGGTCCGGTCCTGTCCGGCGCGGGGTGCGTCGGCGGGCGTGCCGAGGAAGCGGTCGCCGGTGACCCCGAGGCGCAGGCTCATCAGACGGGCCCAGGGCACCAGGACCGGCTCCTGGCCGGCGACGCGGTGCTCGAACCCCTCGGGGAGGACGGCGAGGTACGCGCCGCTCTCGTGGTCGCCGATGAACCAGCGGCCGTCGATCCGCACCATCGGACCGAGGCCGAACGGCTGCGGGTCGGCATCGGGGGAGTCCACGGCGGTGGGGTGGTTGGTGTTCACGGCTCTCCTCAGGGCAGGCGGCGCTGCGCGCAGACCAGTCTTACCGGTGCCACCCCTCGGGTCACCATACCTGCCGGCAGGGGTCGTTGAGCGGGAGGACGCGAAAGCCGCCTTTCCGGCAACGGAGTTACTCGGCCCCGGCCCCGTCCTGGGTGTCGGTGCCGGCCGGGGTGTCGGTGCCGGACCCGGCGTCGGTGCCGGACGCGGCCGGAACGGCCTCCATCGCGGTCATCCGCGGGAGCAGGAACAGGACCGCGACCAGCAGGACCAGCAGCAGGCCGCCGCCGATCAGGAGCGGGGTGCGGATGCTGACGGCGGAGGCGATCCAGCCGCTGAGCGCGGCGCCGGACATGATGCCGAGGCGGCTCAGCAGCATGTAGCAGCTGTTCACCCGGCCGAGCAGCTCCTTCGGCACGGCCTGCTGGCGCAGCGAGATCGCCTGGATGTTCCAGGTGACGATCCCGAAGCCGACCACGCCGTACAGCGCGGCGACTTCGGCCACCGAGGTGCTCAGCCCCATCAGGATCAGCGAGACGCCCATCAGCAGGAAGGCGAGGGCGATCCGGGTGCCGCGGCCGAGCAGCCGGCTGAGCCGGCCGGCCAGCGTGCTCGCGGCGGTGCCGCCGATGGCGCCGGCCGCGAGCACGATGCCGTAGGAGGCGGCGGGTGCGTGGATGACCCTGGTGACCATCAGGACCATCATGGTGGTGCCCATGAAGCAGGCGAGCGCGCCGAGCGTGGAGAGCACCGCGAGCATCCGTACGTCGCGGTGGCGGACCAGCCAGTCGACGCCCTCGCGGATCTCGGTGAGCACCGGGCGGCGGTCGGCCGCGGTGCGCGGGGCGGTGGAGCGGCCGGTGGCGGCGACCAGGACGGCGGCGAGCGCGAAGGACACGCCGTCCACCGTGAAGGGGGAGGCGACGGCCACGGCGAACAGCGCCGAGCCGAGCAGCGGGCCGATCAGGTTGCCGCCGACGAGCATGTTGGCCTGCATCCGGCCGTTGGCGGCGTCGAGTTGGTCGGGGCGGACCAGCTCGGGGACGGCCGAGGTGGCGGCGTTGGAGAAGACCGTCTCGCCGCAGCCGAGGAGGAAGGCCAGTGCGGCGAGTGCGACCAGCGGCGGGTCGGCGAGGAAGACCCAGCAGGCGAAGCCCAGGACGACGGCGGCGCGCGCCGCGTCGATCGTCCACATCAGCCGTCGCCGGTCGGCCCGGTCGGCGAGCACTCCGCCGTACAGGGACATCACCAGGAAGGGCAGGGACGCGGCGACGGAGACCACGGAGACCGCGCTGGGGGAGTCGGAGACGGCCACCGCCAGCAGCGGCAGGGCGGAGTCCCGCATGCCGTCGCCGACCGAGGAGATCGCCGAGGCGGACCACAGCAGATTGAACTTCCGTCCCAGTTGGGGACGGCTCTTGGACGGCTTCGCGGCCAGGTCAGCTGAGGTCACCGACGCAGTATGTCATGTCCGCGGAGGGCGGTTCGGGCGGTTTCCGAACTGCCGGAGGTGTCCCGAACTGTCCGTTGCGGCAAGGGTGTCGGGCTCGTCCTCCGGTGTCCGGAGTGTCCGGTCGGGCCCCGGTGGAATCGGCCGGGACTCCGGTCGGGTCTCGGCCGGGTCTGCGGTCGGGGATCGAGGTCGGGTCTCGGTCGGGCCTGCGGGCGGGTACTGCGGGCCGGCGCCCGGTCGGGATCCCCGCCGCGTTCGGTCCGGGCGACGGGCGGCCGTGCCCTTGCCGGGCGTCATCCGAGCCCCGAGACACCCTTGACGAGGGTGGTCGGCCCGTCCGCCGGGGCCAGGCCCGGCACCACCAGCCGGGCGCGGCCCTCCGGCACCCGGTCGGCGAGCAGCCGGCCGATCGCCGCGCCCGGCCCGGCCGTCCCACCGACCCTGCCGGGCGGGCGCGGGCGCGGACACGAGTACCGACGTGCGCCCCGAACGGGCTCCCGGGGTCAGTGCTTCGGCACGGCGTCCACGGACTCCGGCAGCGGGTACGCGCCGGGGTCGACCGGCCCCGGGAGGTCGGTCGCCGGGCGGCCGGGCGCGGTCGGGTCCGGCAGCGACGGCTGGGCCGGCGGGACGGGCACCTGACTGAACGGGATGCCGGGCGGCGCCTGGACGGGGCTGGTGCGGCCGAAGGGCGGGGCGGTCCGGCCCTGGACGGCGCAGCCCGCCGCGGTCTCCAGGCCGTCCGGGCTCTGGACGGCCGACTGGTTGCCGGTGAAGCAGTTGCCCGGGTCGACGGAGGCGAGCACCAGATCGGTGCCGTTGCCGGTGGCCCGGTTGCCCTCGACGCGGTTGCCGCTCGCCGGGTGCCCGGGCGGGTCGGTGATGACGATGCCGGCCGCCCGGTTGCCCTGGACCAGGTTGCGCTGCACCTGGTTGGCCGTGCCGCCGCCGATCCCGATGCCGATGCCGTGGGCGCCGTCGGCCTGTTGGGGGCTGTCGGCGGAGTTGTTGTCGGTGACGACGTTGCCCGCGACCACCGCGCCGTGCTGGGGGGCGAGGGCTTCGAGGTCGTTGGAGTTGAGGGTGACGCCGACCCGGTTGCCGTGGACCCGGTTGCCGACGATGGTGAGGTTGTCGGAGGCGTTGGTGACCTCGATGCCGACGGCGTTGCGTTCGACGGTGTTGCCCCGCACCAGGGTGTCGCAGGGCTTGCACTGGCCGACGTAGATGCCGGAGTCGGCGCCCCCGGACGCGTACGAGTCCTCGATGATCCCGCCGCGGGCGTCGAAGGCGTAGATGCCGTACAGGCCGTTGTTGTACGCGGTGACGTTGCTGGCGCGGAAGCCCTGGACGGGCGGGAAGCGGACGGTGTCCAGCGGGTCGTAGGCGGAGCCGCCGGCGCCGCGCTGCTGCAGCTTCTCGTCGGTGACGCCGGTGAACAGCACGCCGTTGGCGAGGTAGCCGTGGACGGTGAGGTTCTCCACCACGGAGCCGGGGCCGGAGGCGGTGATGCCGTTGACCAGCCGCAGACCGCCGTCCAGGACCACGGTGTTGCGGTCGGTGCCGCGCAGCACGATCTTGGGCTTGGTGAGGCGCACGCTCTCCCGGTAGGTGCCCGGGTCGACCAGCACGGTGTCCCCCTCGCGGGCGACGTCGACGGCCTGCTGGATGGTCGGGAAGTGCTGCGGGACCCGGATCACCGTGCCGTCCGGATGCTTGGCGTCGGAGGAGGTCGAGCCGCCCGAGGAGCAGCCGGCGAGGGCGAGGACGGCGGCGGCGAGCAGAACGGGCAGGCGCTTGACGGTTCGGACCCCGCGTGGAGGTGTTGCGCCCGGGACGAGATGACGTGTGGTCAAAAGTTGCATACGACGTGTTCTATCGTCTCCAATGTCGCCCATGCATGCCGAAGCCGGAAAGGCGCAGGACCAGCCACCGACCGTCAGGGCCGGTGTGGGGCGCAGGGCTCTGATCACGGGCGGGGCGGTGGTGGCCGCCGGGCTCGGGGCGGGGGCCGCGGCGCTGGCCCTGGGCGGCGACGGCCGGGGCGGCGGTGACGGTCACGGTGGTCCGGGCCGCACCGCGGCGGCGCCGGAGCCGTCCGCCGTGCCCTTCCACGGCGAACGGCAGGCCGGGGTGACGGCCCCCCAGCAGCCGGCCACCCAGCTGCTGGCCCTCGACCTGGCGCCCGCCGCGACCTCGGACGGGCGGGCCGCCCTGCGCGCTCTGCTCGGCGGGCTGACCAGGGTGCTGGCCGAGGCGGCGGGCGACAGCCCGGCGGACGCGCGGCTGCGGGACGGCCGGCCGGCCGGGCTCAGCAGCCTGGTGGGGGTCGGGCCGGGCCTCGCGGCCGGACTGGGGCTGAACGTTCCACCGGCCCTGCTGACCGAGCTGCCCGTCTTCCCCGGGGACCGGCTCGACCCGGCGCGCGGCGGCGGCGACCTGGTGGTCCAGCTGTGCGCGGCGGACCGCTGGCCGCTGTCCGTGGTCGCCGAGCAGGTGGGCGAGGCGGCCCGGGCGGCCGGCGCGACGGTGCGCTGGACGCAGTCCGGCTTCCTGGCCCGGACGGCCGCGGGCGCCACCCCGCGCAACCTGTTCGGCTTCAAGGACGGCACGGCGAACCCGGACGGCACGGACAGCGGTCAGTGGGTCTGGGGCCCGCCGGGGCCGTACGAGCACGGGACGGTGCTGGTCTACCGCCGGATCCGGATGGACACCGCCGCCTTCGCCGCCCTCCCCGGGGACCGCCAGGAGCAGGTGATGGGCCGGCGGGCCGGGGACGGCGCCCCGCTCACCGGCACGGCGGAGCACGACGAGCCGGACATCTACGCCAAGAACCCGGACGGCTCGTACGTCATCCCGGCCACCGCGCACGTCCGCCTCTCCAGCCCCCGACTGGACGGCGGCGCCCGGATGCTGCGGCGCGGCTACAGCTACGACGACGGCCCGGGCGACCGCGGCCTGCTGTTCTGCGCCTTCGTGCGCGACCCGGCCCAGTTCACCCGCGTCCAGAACCGGCTGGCCGCCCGCGACGCCCTCAGCGCCTTCGTCGAGCACACGGCCTCGGCGGTGGCCTACGTCCTGCCGGGGGCGCCGGAGGGCGGGACACTGGGGGAGGGGCTGTTCTCGTGAGCCGACCGGCGGAGCGGTCCCCGGCCGACGAGGAAGTCCCGCTGTCCGGCGGCAACATGAGTGTCGGCGTGGTCCGCGTCGGGGACACCGTACGGCGCCCGGCCGGGCCGTGGACGCCCGCCGTGCACGCGCTGCTGGAGCACCTGCACGCGGTGGGGTTCCGGGCTGTGCCGCGCCCGCTCGGCCTCGACGGACAGGGGCGCGAGGTGCTGGGCCTACGGACTGGACGAGGGTGAACGGCGCGCCCTGGTACCGCTGTTGGGGCCGCGCGCCCGGGCCATGCACGACTTCCTGCGGGACCGGGCGGGCCGTCGCGTCCAGCCCTGGGCGAGGCTCTGGGCGGAGGGGCACGGCGAGGTCTGGCGCGGCGACGCCGAGTACATCGAGCGGCGCCGGGAGCGCTGGTGGGGCGCCCTGCTCGACGGCTGACGCCGAGCAGGGCGCTGGTCACCCCCCCCGGGCCCGGCGGCGGGGGCCTCGGTCGCGGGGGCCTCGGCCACCGGGGGCTCTGCCGTCAGGGACTCCACGGCCAGGGACCCTACGGCCGGGGGTCGGCTACCAGTCCACCGGGAGACGGGCCGGGCTCCGGGTGGTGCTGCCGAGCTGCCAGGTGAGCTCCGCGACCGGGACGGTGAGGCGCAGGCCCGGCAGGGCGGTGGCGAGCCGGTGCAGGGACTCGCGCATCTCCAGGCGGACCCGCCAGGCGCCGATGCAGTAGTGCGGGCCGGCGCTGAAGGCGAGGGTGGGGGCGGCGAGCGGGAGGCCGAGGTCGGCGTCGAGGCCCTCGGGGTGGACGGCCGGGTCGCGGTTGGCGCTGCCGAGGCTGACGGCGAGGACCGAATCGGCCGGGATGGTGACGTCCCCGATCTCGATCGGCGCGGTGGTGCGGCGGATGGTGGCCTCGTCGTCGCCGAGCGGGATGTAGTGCAGCAGGCGTTCGGCGGTGCGCTCGGCGACGTCCGGATCGGCCAGGCGCGGCCAGTGCTCGGGGCGTTCGCCGAGCACGTAGACCAGGGCGTTGGCGAGGGCCCCGGCGACGCTCTCGTTGCCACTGGCGGTGAGCCCGGCGACCAGGAAGACGAGGGACTCCTCGGGGACATCGCCGTCCTGGTCGGCGGCCCGGACCAGTCGGCTGACCAGGTCGTCGCCGGGATCGCGGCGCCGACGGGCGACCAACTCGCCCATGAAGGCGCCGAATTCGGCGAGGGTGTCGTCGTGCTCGGCCCCGGAGCCGCCGGCCTGTCCGTCGGCCTCGCCCGGTTCGCCGGCCTCGCCCTGACCGCCGACCGCGCCCGGTTCGCCTCCTGCGCCGGGTTCGCCTCCTGCGCCGGGTTCGCCGCCCTGGGCGAGCAGGGCGAGGGTCCAGCGGTGCAGCCGTTCCTCGTCCAGGTGGTCGGGCCCGTCTCCGTCGAGCCCCATCAGTCGGGTGGTGACGGCGAACGGCACCGGCCGGGCGAACGCGGGGACCAGGTCGGCGGGCGCGCCGGCGGCGACCAGCCGGTCCACGGACTGCTGGACGGCGGCGGCGACCCAGGGCTGCCAGCCGGCGATGGCCCGTGGGGTGAAGGCTCGTTGGACGGTGCCGCGCAGCCGCCGGTGGGCGGGTCCGTCCTGGTTGAACAGGGAGGCCGGGTTGGCGGCCACGTCGGCGGTGGCACCCGCGGTGCCGACGTCATGCAGGTCGGCCCGGGTGACCCGGGGGTCGCCGAGGACCTGCCGGACGTCGTGGTACCGGGTGATCAGCCACGCGGGGGTGCCGTCCGGGAGGGTGGTGGGGTGGGGCGGTTGGGCCGGGGTGAGCGGGAGCCGGTGGAGTGGGGGGAGGGTGGTCCGGGTGTCGGCTGCGACGGAGTCCATGGGTCCCTTCGCGGGGTTCGGAGGTCCGGCTGGGCAAGGGGGTCAGAGCATCCAATTGGCATATATTCGTAGGTAATTGGATTCTTATGGAGCTTCTCCCATTACGCCCCGATGGTATGCCCTCGGCGCCCCCGGGCGCCCTCAGTGCCCCCGGTGCCCCCAGTCGGGCGCCGGATCGACGGGCAGCAGCGGCCGCAGGGCGCCCAGGACGGCGCCGATGCAGGTGTCCCGCAGCTCGGTGCGGGTGCAGGTCTCCTCGGTCAGCCAGTCGATGACCAGCACCCGGACGAACACCAGCCAGCTGCGCAGGACCTGGGACACCGCCTGCCGCGCCCGCTCGTCCGCGAGCGGGAGGACGCCGAGCAGTCGGCCGCGCAGGGCGTCGAGCTCCTCGGTGATGATCGTCTGGATCACCCGGTCCCCGGCCAGCACCCGGTTGGCCGCGAGCACGGCCTGCCGGTTGGCGATGAAGTAGTCCAGGTGGGCGTCCATGCCCTCGACCAGCTGCTCGATCAGGGTGTCGGCCGGGTCGAAGCGGGTCCTGGCGAGCAGGCCGTCGGCGGCCTCCCGGTAGAGCGCGGCGAAGAGGTCGTGCTTGCTCGCGAAGTGCCGGTACAGCAGCGCGCGCGAGACCCCGGCCTGCTCGGCGACCTCCTCCATCAGCACCTCCTCGTACGGCCGTTCGGCGAACAGCCGGGCGCCGACGGAGAGCAGCTGGGCGCGTCGCTCGACGGGGGAGAGTCGGCGTCGTCGTTCGTGGACTGGCATGCGGGCCAGGCTACTTGACACGTGTCTACGTGTTGGCGCTAGCTTGATGGGCGGCTCAAGTAGACGCGTGTCAACCGGAACTCCGGGACGGGTGGGTGGGTCATGGCCAAGGTGCGGACGCTACGCGTGCTCGCGTGGACGATGGGGATCGCCTGCGTGGCGATCGGGTTCCTCCACATCCTGCTGGGAAACGCCGCGATGCCCGGGATCGCGGACGCCGGTCCGACGGTCGGCAGCTTCGGCCGCTTCATGGGCGCGGTCTTCGCCGGGTACGGCGTCGCCTGGATCCAGGCCGCCCGCCGGGCACCGGTGCCCGCCCGGACGGTGCGGTGGCTGGCGGCGGTGCTCCTGCTGGGCGGCCTCGCGCGGGTGCTGTCGATCGTGGTGGACGGCCGGCCGCACTGGTTCCAGCTGGTGCTGATGGCGATCGAACTCGGGCTCCCACCGGTGTGCCTGTGGCTCGCCGACGCGGACGAGCGGGCGCGGGGCGACGAGGCCGTGCGGCGGCTGCGGGCGTCCTCGGAGGGGCGGTCGTAAGGGCGGCTATGCTGCGAGGTCGATCGAACGTGCGTCCGCAAGGAGGGTGGTCCGGATCATGGGCGGCACCGTGGTGGCAGTCAGCAGCAACGCCGAGTACTCGTTCACCAAACCGAACCGGGACGTCATCACCCTGCTCGCCGGGCTGGGCGTCGAGGGCGACGTGCACGCCGGGGTGACGGTCAAGCACCGCTCCCGAGTCGCCAAGGACCCGACCGTGCCCAACCTGCGCCAGGTCCACCTGATCCACCGCGAACTCCTCACCGAGCTCGGTGAGTCGGGCTTCGACGTGGCCCCGGGGGCGCTCGGCGAGAACATCACCACCGCGGGCGTGGACCTGCTCGGCCTGCCGGTCGGCGCGGTGCTGCGGATCGGTCCCGAGGCCGAGGTGGAGATCACCGGCCTGCGCAACCCGTGCGCCCAGATCAACGACTACCGGCCCGGCCTGCTCAAGAAGGTCCTCGGCCGCGCCGAGGACGGCACGATCGTGCGCCGCGCCGGAATCATGGGCATCGTCCGCACCGGCGGCCCGGTCCGGCCCGGCGACACCGTCGAGGTCGAGCTGCCCGACGGCCGACACCGCCCGCTCGACCGGGTCTGAAGGGGCGGGCCGCGGTCGGCAGCCGGAGAGCTCGTAGAGGTCAGCGACGGCGGCGCATCAGCGTGACGGTTCTCCATCGACGCGGCGCAGGTCGTAGAGGTACGTCCTGCCCGCCTTCCAGCTGCGCCACGGGCCGGTCGGCGGGAGGTCCCGGTGCCGGTCCTCGCCCGGCAGCGGGCCGGAGTCGGGTGCTCCCTCGGCATCCACGACGCACCAGCCCCGGCTCGGCAGTCACCGGCACCACAGGTCCAGGTCCCGCCGCTTGAAGGACGGCCTGCCGTGGAAGGAGCCGTCCGCGTCGAAGCGGTGGACCAGGCCGTCCAGGCGGCGGACGAACTCGATCGAATCCACGGCTGATCCCCCTCGCTCCGTGCGTCCGCCCGTCCCGCAGATACCCCCACCCCGTAAGGCGAAAGCTCCCGGTGCGCGAGCTGCCGGGAGGCGGGTCGTCCTCTGCTGAGGCGCGGTCAGGACTTGACGAGCCGGGCGATGGCCTGGTTGGCCTCCCGGATCTTGGTGCTCGCCTCCTGGCCGCCCTCGGCGATGGCGTCACGGACGCAGCATTCGATGTGCTCGTCGAGGAGTTGGAGGGCGAAGGACTGGAGGGCGCGGCTGGCGGCGGAGACCTGGGTCAGGACGTCGATGCAGTAGGTGTCCTGTTCGACCATGCGCTGGAGACCGCGGATCTGGCCCTCGATGCGGCGGAGCCTCTTGCGGAAGTCGTCCTTGTGGGAGCTGTAGCTGGCCATGGCCGTCTCCGGTTCCTGTGCGGTGAGGCGTGCTCACACTCTACCGGCGGGCCGCGCAGGTGGAGCCGGCCCGGACGGGCGGGGTGCTGCCCGCCCGCCCGGGCCGACGTCGGTGGCTCAGCCCTCGACGCGGCCGACCAGGTCGTAGCCGGCCTCGTCGATGGCGGCGGCCACCTCGGAGTCGGCGAGCGGCCGGGTGCTGCCGACGGTGACCTTGCCGGTGGCGAGGTCCACGGCGACGTCCTCGACCCCGTCGAGCTTCTTCAGCTCGGCGGTCACCGAGGTGACGCAGTGGCCGCAGGTCATGCCCTTCACCTGGAAGACCGAGGTCCGGGCGGACTCGGCGGCCGGTGCCGCGCCGGCGTCGGTGCCGCACGAGCCGCAGCAGGAGGAGGTCTCGGTGGCGGCGGACTCGACGGTGACGGTGGTCTCGCTCATGGGTGTGCTCCTGTCGTGGATGCCCGGCGCCGACCGGACTGCCCGGGCGGCTGCTTCGCTCTGAACATACCATACCCCCCCAGGGTAATGAGAAGGGTTCCTCGGAGCATCTCCCCGCCGCAGTAAGGTCGCCGACCCCGCAGTGCGGCAGCCCTGTTGCCGCCCTGCCTCGGCTGGTCGAGGCGGCGGCCCCAGGGGGCCTCGCCGGTCCAGTACGCGGTCATGCCGCGACACGATGGCCGGGCGGACGCCGAGAGGTGTCGGCGCCTGCCGGAGGTGGAGGCGGGCGCCGACCCGTCAGGTGGCCGCCGTCGTCACCGGGTGCGGTAGGCGTCGGCGATGGTCTGGTCGAGGGTGTTGCCGTCGGCGTCGGTCAGTTCGGCGCGCAGGGAGACGTCGGTGCCCGCGGGCGGGTTCTGGACGGTGACGGCGCCGGCTTCGACGGGGAGGCGGGTCCAGGAGGCGCCGCCGTCGGTGGAGACCGAGACGGTCAGCGAGCGGGTGCGGCCGTCCGCGCCGGAGCCCTGGACGGTGACCGGGATGCGCAGTGCGCTGCCGGCCGTCGCGGTGCCGCTCAGGTCGAGCTCCGGGGAGAAGCGGACGACGCTGATCGGGAGCGCGGTCGGCCCGGTGGTGGTGGCCGAGGTGAAGGTCCAGGACGCGTCGACGCGGGTGGTCGCGCCGGCCGCGGCCTTGCGCGTGGCCGTGGTGGCCAGGCGGTAGGAGGCCTTCCCCCCGGGCACGGTGAACTCGCCGCGTCCGGCCGCGCCGGAGGCGGCGCCGACCAGCACGCCGTCGCGGTACAGCGAGGTGTAGGCGGTGTCGAAGGACGGGGTCCACGGCGCGTGGCCGTCGCCGTCGGCGAGCAGCGGGACGTTCGCGGTGATCCGGTCGCCGTCGCGTGAGACGGCGGGACGGTCGGTGAGTGCGGGGCCGAAGACCGGGCTGTCGAAGATGTGGGTGGTCGTGGTTCCGGCTCGTACGGCGATGCGGTCGGCGGCGTAGTAGTTCGGTGCCGCCTCGTCGGCGCCGGGGACGGTGACGGCGATGTCCCAGGTGCCGCGCTCGGGCGCGACCAGGAAGGTGGCGGTGCCCGGCGTCCTCAGGACCCGGGGGGCGCCGGCGACCGTCCCGGTGCTCGGCAGGACGCTGAGGAGGGCGGTGCCGGTGCTGCCCGGTCCGGCGGCGCCACGGATGTTCAGGGTGGCCAGTTCCTCAGTGGAGTACTGCCGGGTGAGCCCGGTCAGGGCGCGGGTGCCGGAATGGGTCTGGCCGAGCAGGTAGCCGCCGGTGTCGGTCGCCCAGTGCGCGTCGTACCACTGCTTCACCGCGCCGGCCTCGGTCTCGGGCCCCAGGTGGCTCATGCGCAGGTTCGTCGACCTGTTGCCGACGTTGGCGCTCCTGGTGACACCCCCGTGCGTGACCTCGACGAACATCGAGCTCTGCAGGAAGCGCGCGTTGCCGTCCGGGGGCCGGACGTCGACGGGGACGGTGGTCCGCGCGTCGACGGTGACGGTGGTGTCCCGGTCGAGGTCGAGGCGCGGCTGGACGACCCAGTCCGTCCACGCCGGGCCGCCCGTCCCCTCGCCCGCGGGCAGGGTGCTGTCCAGCAGGTACCGGCCCTTGGGCAGCCGCACGGTGGTGACACCGGAGGCGTCCTGTTGGTTGAGGAACTCCTCGCCGCCGTTCTCGAAGACCCCGCTGAGGTGGGTGCGGAACGTCCCGGCCGGTTGGCCGTCGCGGTCCAGGTGCCTGATGGTGAGGGTGTACGTCTCCGCTTCCGCTTCCGTGGCGAAGGCCGTGCCGCCGAAGGCGGGAGTCGAGGTGCCGACCAGGGCGACGGCTACGGCCACGGCCCGGAGGGCGTTCCGGCGACGCACGGAACGAAACACGGCACGGGGCGCGGAGCCGGAGCCGGAGCCGGAGCCGGAGCGGGAAGCGGAGCAAGGGGTGGGGCGGGGTGCGGGGCAGGGTGCGGAAGTTGCGGTCATGTTCTGCACTGCTCGGACGGACGGGGGAGTTCCTGTGACGCACGTCACCGGAACCCGGGCGACGGACCGGGCAGGGCAGAGTGTGGAAGCACTCATGAGAACGCGTCTTCGCCGCGGCGACCCCGACGTCCTGGGCGAGCTGTACGACGAGCACGCCCAGGTGCTGTACCGCTACGCGCTGCGCGTGACGGGCGACTGGGCGGAGGCCGAGGACGTCGTCTCGACGACCTTCCTGGAGGCGTGGCGCGGCCGGGAGAGGCTGCACCCCGACGGCGACGGCCTGCGCCCGTGGCTGCTGGGGATCGCGACCAACATCATGCGCCGCAACGCCCGTGCCCGCCGGCGCCGTGACCTCGCGCTCGCCCGGCTCCCGGAACGCGGCGCCGTCCCGGACTTCTCCGACGACCTGGTCGCCCACCTCGCCGACATCGAGCACCTGCGTGCCGCGCGTCGCGCACTCGCCCGGCTCCGGCGCCGCGACCGGGAGGTCTTCACCCTCGTGGTGTGGGCCGGACTGGACTACGCGAGCGCGGCGGAGGCGCTCGGCACGCCGGTCGGCACCGTCCGCTCGCGGCTGTCCCGGGCCCGCGCCCGGCTGCGCGAACTCACCGAGGCCGAGGCCAGGGCGGAGGCGAAGGCCGAAGCCAGGGCCCGCGCGGCCGCCTCCGCCGCCGCCTCGCCCGTACCGGGCCGCCTTCCCGCGCTCCGGCCGTCGACCCAGGAGAGTCACGGATGAACGCCACCCCATGGCGCGGCAGACCAGGCCCGTCGGGCGAGGAGCCCTCGTGGTCCGAGCAGCCCTCGCGGCCGGAGCGGCCTGAGCGGCCCGAGGAGTCGGAGCGCCGCGCACTGGCCGAGCTGCTGCCGCCTCCTCGGGTGCCCGAACTGGACGCGGATCGCCGACTGCTGCTGCGGGAAGCGCTGTTGCGCAAGGCCGCCGAGCCGCGGGGCCGTCCCGCTCCGCGTGCCCCGCTCCGGCGGTCGGCCCGGTTCCGGATCGCGGTGCCGGCACTCGTCTGCGCGCTGGCGGTGGCCGGCGTCGTGGCGGTGGACCTCGGCGGTGCGGGGACGGCCGGGCGCGACCGTACGGTGGCGGAGGGCGGTGCCCCCGGCACCTCCGAAGCCGTACGGCTCCTCGACCGCATCGCACTCGCCGCCGCCGGGTCCGAGCAACCGACGGCCCGGGCCGACCAGTTCGTCTACATCGAGAGCAAGGTCGCGTACGCGGCGCAGAGCGCGGGGGGCGGTCCCGTGACCATGGCTCCCGTGCACAGCCGGCAGGTGTGGCTGTCCGCGGACGGCAGTCGTCCCGGCCTGCTGCGCGAGGAGGGCGGGTCCGACACCCGGCTCGGCGAGGACGGGCCGGTCCTCCGGCTCGACCGGCCGGGGGCGACGCCGCGGCCCGACGCCACCCGGGGGAGCGGCCCGTCGATCGGCGAACCGGCCCATGTGTACGTCGCCTCCCTGCCCACCGACCCGGACGCGCTGCTGAAGCTGATCCGCGAACAGACCCGGGGGCAGAGTCGGAGTCAGGGGCAGGACCCGGACCAGCGGGCGTTCGCCGCGATCGGCGACCTGCTGGCCGAGACCTGGGCGCCACCGCAGGTGAGTGCCGCGCTCTACCGGGCCGCCGAGCGGATCCCCGGGGTCACGGTGGTCGGCTCGGCCGTCGACGCCGCCGGGCGCGAGGGCGTCGCGGTGGCCCGTACGGCGCACGGGCAGCAGACCCAGTGGGTCTTCGACCGGACCACGTACGCGTTCCTCGGCGAGCGCACGGTCCTCAGCGAGGTCGGTGACGCGGGCCCGGCCGGGACGGTGGTCGGCACCTCGGCCGTCCTCGCCCGGGGCGCCGTCGATCGCGTCGGCGAACTCCCGTAGACGGCGCGGCGCTGTCGCCCGCCGCCGTACCGGCCGCCGGCTGACCGTCGTACCGGCGGCCGGCCGCCCTGGCCGGCGCACACGCTTTTCCCTTCACGCCGCGAATGCTGACGATCCGTCAACCACCCTCCACGAGCGCAGGATTCCCGCCTCTTGTGGGTACCCCTCACCTCCTGGCGCCGCGATCCGCGCTGCCGTCACCCGTTGACTAAACCCTACCCCCCTAGGGTATGTTCTGGCTCGTCCTCACCGGGGTCGTCGACCGCTGCCCTCACCATGCCTGCCCAGCAAGTTGACGATCACCGGCCAGTACCGAGGCGAGGGCGAGTGTCCTCGCCCTCGGCGATACCCCTAACGGGTAGGGAGTAAGAGATGGCAACCGACGAGACCGGGCCCAACCCCCGGAGGTGGCGCGCCCTGGCGCTGATCGCCGCCGCACAGTTCGTGGTGATCATGGACACCTCGATCATCGGGGTGGCCCTGCCCAGGATGAAGGACGACCTCGGCTTCGGCCAGGAGGACCTGTCCTGGGTGTTCAACGCGTACGTGGTCGCCTTCGGCGGCCTGCTCCTGCTCGGCGGAAGGCTCTCCGACCTGCTCGGCGCCCGCCGCCTGTTCAGCGCCGGCTGGGCGATCCTCGGCGCCGGCTCGCTTCTCGCCGGTCTCGCCCAGAACGTCCCCACCGAGCTGGCCGGGCGCGGCGTCCAGGGGCTCGGCGCCGCACTGATCGCCCCCTCGGCGCTCACCCTGCTGATGATGCTCTTCGGCGGGAACCCGAAGGAGCTCACCAAGGCCTTCGCCCTGTACGGTGCGGCGGCCCCGGCCGGCGGCACCGCGGGCGTCTTCCTCGGCGGCCTGATCACCCAGTACGTCAGCTGGCCGTGGGTGTTCTACATCAACATCCCGGTGGCCGTGGTCGCGCTGCTCGCCACCCCCGCGCTGATGCCCTCCGCGCCCCGGCGCAGCGGAGGCATCGACATCGTCGGCGCGCTCACCGTCACCGGCGGCCTGGCCGCCGCGGTGTACGCCATCGTCCGTGCCCCGGAGGCGGGTTGGGCCTCCGCCCCGACCCTGCTGACGCTGGCCGGCGCGGTCGTGCTGCTGATCGCCTTCCTGGTCGTCCAGGCGCGGCGCCGCGAGCCGCTGATGCGGCTGAGCATCTTCCGGGTGCCGAACCTCGGCGCCGCCAACCTCGCCCAGTTCCTGCTGGCCGCGGCCTGGGTGCCGATGTGGTTCTTCCTCAACCTCTACCTCCAGCAGGTGCTCCACCTCGGCGCCTTCGCCAGCGGCGCGGCCCTGCTGCCGATGACCGTCGCCATCATGGGCATCATGATCACCCTGGCGCCCCGGCTGATCGCCCGCTTCGGCCCCAAGGCGCTGGTCGTCACCGGCATGCTCGCCCTCGGCGCCGGCCTGTTCGGACTCTCGCTGGCCCGCCCGGACGGCAACTTCTGGACCGACGTGCTGCCCGCCTCGCTGCTCGCCGCGGTCGGCATGGCGCTCGCCTTCATCCCCTCCCTCGGCACCGCGATCTCCAGCGCGCCCCCGCAGGACGGCGGCCTCGCCTCCGGGATCGTCAACACCGGCTACCAGGTCGGCTCGGCCCTCGGCCTGGCCGCGATGACCGCCCTGGCCGGCGCCCGCACCCCGGACGCCACGGTCGAAGGCCTGACCTCGGGCTTCTCCGCCGCCTTCATCGGCGCCGCGGCGATCGCGGTGGTCGGCGGCCTGCTCGCGGCGGCCACCCTGCGCACCCCTCGCCCCGAGAGCGCCGCCCGCGGGACGAAGTCCGCGAAGTCCGCGACGGCCGCGTGAGGCCGTCCACCACCCCGTCCGCCCCGCCGGGGCCGCGTCACCCGACGCGGCCCCGGCGTCCGTGCCCTGTGTGAAGGAGTCCCGATGACGCCCCGCGAAGCCCCCGCCGCCCTGCCGCCCGCCCTGCTGAGGGCCGTACGCCACCCGGTCACGCGCTGTCTGCTCGCCTGCCTGGCAGGCGCCGTCGCGGCCGCCGCCGAAGGCGCGGCCCACACTGCACTGGCCTCGCGCGAGAAGTCGGCCGGGCCGACTTCTCGCGCAGGCGGGCTCAAGTGCTGGGGAGTTCGCCAGTCTTGACGGCGGCAACGAAGGCCGTCCAGGCGTCGGCGGGGAAGGTGAGCGCCGGCCCGTCGGGGTCCTTGGAGTCGCGGACGGGGACGACGCCGGCGAATCCGTCAGCGACCTCGATACAGTTGCCCTGGTTGCCGCTGAACTTGCTCTTGCGCCAAGCCGCGTGTTTCAGGCTGTCTCGATACGGGTCGATCATTCGAGTTCCTTTGCAATCTGTGTGACGAGTCGCCGCGATGGCCCCACATCGAGGGCTGCTGCCCGAAGCCGGTCAAAGGCCTGGTCGTAAGCCGTTACATCGTCATCTCGTTCGAGGTAGAGGCTACTCGTCAGAGCCTCGGTGTACACCACATCGAGATCGTTCCGAACGGGGAACTCCATAATCGCGAACGAGCCCAACACACCAGGATGCGCGCCGGCCTCGAACGGCACGACCTGCAAGGTCACGTTCGGTTCTTTGGATGCGGAGATGAGCTGTTGAAGCTGCTTCGCCATGATGGCCCTGCTGCCGACGACCCGTCGGAGTGCGGCCTCGTCCACGATCGCCCAGAGCTTGAGTGGTTCCTCGCGTCGGAGTGCGGCGTTCTGCCGCGCCATGCGCACGTCGACCAGAGCATTGATCTCCTCGGCTGTGCCCTCTGGTTGGAGCTTCCGAGTAACCGCCCGTGCGTAGTCAGCGGTCTGGAGTAGCCCAGGGATCAGCGATGACTCGAAGTTGCGGATCGACACAGCCTCCGCCTCGAAGCTGATGAACGAGGCATAGCGCTGCGAGATCACATCCGAGTACGGCTGCCACCACACCCTGCGCTTCCCCTCACGCGCCAGCGTTGCGAGTGCGTTCCGGGTGTCAGGGTCGGCGACCTCGTAGACGTCGAGCAGTATCCCGACCTCGTTCGCCCGCACTCCGTGGCGGCCGTTCTCCAGTCTGCTGACCTTGGACTGGTGCCATCCGAGACGTGCTGCCACGTCATCGACCTTGAGGTTGAGTCCCTCTCGGATCCTTCGAAGCTCCAATCCCAGCAATCGGCGGCGCACTGTAGGTGTTGCGGCCACTCTCCGACCTCCCCTCGTCGCGCTCTGTCGTCGGGCGACAGTCTGGCGTAGCGGAAGTGGTTTCGTCACATCAGATCCCAAGGGGCATATGCACTTCGCTGGGTCCGCTTGCACATCACCATCGCCAAGGAGCATGCTTACGAAGTGTGGTGAACATCACCACACAGCGTGATCCTCGCGGCTCATCGCTCGGGCATTCCTTTGCCCTCTGCCGTCCTTCGGATCGCGAACGTTCCCACCACCCCGGAGGAGGCCCCGCCATGCCCGGAATGCTGGAGAAGTCGCTCACCCCCACCGATCCGTACTCCTGGTGGCTGCCCATGCACCCCAAGTCCGCCAGCGCTGCCCGACGGCTGCTCCGAACGTTCCTCGCCGGCCAACCAGACGGTGAACGGCTCTTCGACATCGCCGAGTTGGTGGTCGGCGAGCTCGTCACCAACGCCGTTCTCCACGCCAAGACCCCGCCGGGGCGGCTCATTCGCATCCGGTTCGAGCGCCGTCCCGACGCTCTCCGGGTCGAGGTGCACGACGCTGACGCCAACCTGCCCTCCGTCCCGCGCCTTGCCGACGGGCACGACGAGGGCGGGCGCGGGCTCTGGCTCGTCTCCCAGCTGGCGGACTGCTGGGGCTGTGGCCCCCGCGAGGGCGGCGGCATCGGCAAGACGGTGTGGGCGCTGATCGGTGGGGGCGCGAAGTGAACATCGAACTCCCCTTCCCCATCTCCGCCGAGATCAAGGGCATCACCCAGGCCACCACCTTCAACAGCCTCTCCGGCGCCCTCGACGCCATTCGCGCCGGCCTCGCCCGACTGCCGCTGGACGACGACCAGGCCGGCTGCCTCGCCGACCGCTTCGGCGAGGCCGCCGTCGCTCGAATCGCCCACCAGCTGGTCGAGTTCGGCGCGGTTCGCGCGATGGCCTTCATCGGTGTGGAGTCCACCCACCCGATCTACCTGCGCGTGGCCGACCCCGAGTGATCGCCCGACTCACCTGGGCCCGCGTCGAGATGTGGTGGTGCCTCGGCGCCCAGTTCTCCCGCCCGATCCGCGCCATCAGCCCCCGCCGCCGGGCCGCCCACACCGAGATGAGGCTCTGGGCGGCCACCCCGGGCAACGCGGAGGCCCTTCTCCTCGCAGTGCTCCGGCAGGCCGCCCGACACCCCGTCGAGTGAAAGAGGTGCCGGGCGATCCCGTACGGATCGCCCGGCACCTTCCGTAGGGGCCTGCCCGGCGCCGGGCGGTCGCCGGCCGGCTGGGTACGGGAGACAGCCCGCACGGCGGCCGGCGCGGCGATCCACGCGCGGACCAGGGCTGCCAGTGAGCCTGGCCTCGATGTGAGGGCACCCGCCCCTGTCCGAGCTACTGTGAACGTCATGCCTGCGGCCTTCGAGGAAGTGCCCTTCAGTGAACTGCTCCACCACCCGGCGGCGACCACGCGCCGACTGGACACCGTTCGTGCGATCCGGCTACGGAGACGCGACGCCGCGGACCTCGCGTTGATGCGTGTCGACCAGATGGAACGCGATGCTTCAGTCGTGGACTTCACCTCCCGACTGCTTGCGGGGCTGGTGCGGACCGAGAACATTGCCGCCCTGCGTGAAGCACTGCCCGACGCCCTGCCCTGGAGCACCTTCCTGCCCGAAGGGGACATGGACACCCTGATCGCCGAGCTGGTCGACACGGCGCGCGGTGCGGCGGCCCTGGACGACCTCGCCCCGATCGCGGTTCTGCTCACCCAGTGGAAGCACAGCGCCGAGGTCTACGCGGACCCTGCGCTGTACGCCATCATCACCCGCGAGCCCGAGGGCGACTCCGATCCTGTTCGTCGCCCCTGACACTCACTGCGCCTCAAGTGCATCCGCGCGCTGCTTCAACTCCTCGGCGATGTCGTCCCAATCCGGGCCGTGCAGGTAGGGGCTGTCGGCCGCGTCACGCATGAGGGCCGGATCGTCCGGCCGCTGGAACAGGAGCAGCCGATAGGCGAGGTTGCGGATCCGGACCGGCAGGTAGCCGTCCACGAGGTGCGGGCAGAGCGTGCGCAGCATGGTGAGGATCTCCTCCGCGTCGGCGAAGGTCAGCCGCTCGATGAGGGATGACTCCGCGTGTGCCCAGTCGAGTTCGCAGGCGGGAGCAGGGCCGTGCTCGTCGCCGTAGATGCAACGGGCGAGGTCGGTCAGGGTGTTGTGCATGCCGGGAGCCTATGTGTGCGGGAACGCCAAGAGTGCCGGGCGATCCGTCAGGGGATCGCCCGGCACTCGTGTGCGCGGTGGAGCAGGTCAGTGCTGGTGGCCGCCCGCCTCCCCGGTGTGCTCGGCGGCGGGCGCGGCCGGGGTGGTGGCCGGGGCGGCCGGTGCCGTGGTGCCGTCCGTCGTCAGGGTGAAGGCCGCGGTGCGGACGGTGTCCTGGTGCTTGAAGTCCAGGAAGAGCCGGTAGCTTCCGGTGCTCGGTGCCGTGGTGGTGAAGCCGATCTCCGGGCCCGGGGTCGTGGTGTCCGGGTGGACGTGCAGGTAGGCGAGGTCGCCGGCGCGCAGGGCGACGAGGTGGCCGTAGGCGCCGAGGTAGGGCTGGAGGTCGGTGACGGGCTTGCCGTCCTTGCTGACGCTCAGGGTGAGCCCGCCGCTGCGCCCGGGGGTGAGGTCGCCGCCGAGGGTGACGGTGTACCCGTCGACGGTGACGGTCCGTCCGGTCTGCGGCAGCGGGGCGGGCCGCAGGTCGCCCGCGGCGTGCAGGTCGGCGCCGAGGGTGAGGCCCTCGGCGGCGCCGGCCGGGGTGAAGTCCGCGAAGACCCGGTACTCCCCGGCGGCGGGGACGGCGGTCGGGGCGCTCCAGGTGCCGTCGGCGGCCAGCGTGGGGTGCAGGTGCTGGAAGGTCGACAGGTCGCGCGGGGCGACGATCAGGTGCAGGTCCTTCTCGTGCTGCGGCTGGTAGGCGGTGACGGGCTTGCCGTCCGAGCCGAGGATGCGGAAGCGCAGGTCGGTGGGGGAGCCGGCGGTCACGAAGGGGTTCTCGACGCTGAGGGTGTAGCCGCGTTCGGAGACCTGGAGCCCGCCGGGCAGGTGCTCGGCGGCGCCGCCGCCCGACTCCTCGGTGTGCCCCGCGTGCCCGGCCATGGCGGGCTTGGGGGAGGGGCCGCCGTTGCCGGTGGCGTGGCCGACGCCGAGGGCGAGGCCGAAGGCGGCGGCGAGTCCGGCGGCGAAGGCGGTGATGCGCAGCGGGGTGTTCATGGCGGGGTTTCTCCTCGGGACGCGTTGCGGGCAGCGGAAGGGAAGAGGGGGCGGGCGCTCAGGCCCGCATGAGCCGGGCGATGGCCTGGGAGGCCTCGGCGACCTTGGCGTCCGCCTCGGCGCCGCCGGTCGCGATGGCGTCGTGGACGCAGTGGGCGAGGTGGGAGTCGAGCAGCTGCAGCGCGACGGACTGGAGGGCCTTGGTGGCGGCCGAGACCTGGGTCAGCGTGTCGATGCAGTAGGTGTCGGTGTCGACCATGCGCTGGAGGCCGCGGATCTGGCCCTCGACGCGGCGCAGTCGGCGCAGGAGCTGGTCCTTGTCGTTGTGGTAGCCGGCCATGGGGTCCTCCTCGGGAGTCCGGCGGGGCTCGATGCCCATGAGTGAATACCCCATGGGGGTATCAAGTCAAGCGAATCTCCGCTCCGAAAAAATACGGCCCTGGGGTATCGGTCAGCCCTTGCGGTCGATACCCCTCAGGGGTATAAATGAACCCGGCACCGCCCGATACCCCTCCTGGGTATGAAGGCCCGGCCGACGAACGTACCGCACCACAAGCGCACGAACTGTCACGAGGAGCGACGATGACTACCCAGGCACCCGCCTCAGCGGAGGTGGAACTCTCGATCGGCGGCATGACGTGCGCCTCCTGCGCGGCCCGCATCGAGAAGAAGCTCAACCGGATGGACGGGGTCACCGCCAGCGTCAACTACGCCACCGAGAAGGCGAAGGTCACCTTCGAGGGCGGGGTCGAGGTCGCCGACCTGATCGCGACGGTCGAGGCCACCGGCTACACCGCGGCGCTGCCCAAGCCGCCGGTCACCGAGGGCGCGGGCGCCGAGCAGGCCGAGCCGGCCGACGGACTGGCCCCGCTGCGCCAGCGGCTGTTCACCGCGGTGGCGCTCGCGGTGCCGGTGATCGCGATGGCGATGGTGCCGGCCCTCCAGTTCGACAACTGGCAGTGGCTGTCGCTGACCCTCGCCGCGCCGGTCGTCACCTACGCCGCCTGGCCGTTCCACCGGGCCGCGTTCACCAACGCCCGGCACGGCGCCGCGACCATGGACACCCTGGTCTCGCTCGGCACCATCGCCGCGTTCCTCTGGTCGCTGTGGGCGCTGTTCTTCGGCGACGCGGGGATGCCGGGCATGCGGCACGGCTTCGAGTTCACCATCGCCCGCAGCGACGGCTCGTCCAACATCTACCTGGAGGCGGCGGCCGGCGTCACCGCCTTCATCCTGGCCGGCCGCTACTTCGAGGCCCGCTCCAAGCGCACCGCCGGCGCTGCTCTCAAGGCACTGCTGGAACTGGGCGCCAAGGACGTGACGGTGCTGCGCGGCGGCGCCGAGGTGCGCATCCCGATCGCCGACCTCGCGGTGGGCGACCGCTTCGTGGTCCGGCCGGGCGAGAAGATCGCCACCGACGGCGTGGTGGTCGAGGGCGCTTCGGCGGTGGACGCCTCGATGCTGACCGGTGAGTCCGTCCCGGTCGAGGTCGGGGTCGGGGACGCCGTCACCGGCGCCACCGTCAACGCGGGCGGCCGGCTGGTGGTCGAGGCCACCCGGGTCGGCGCCGACACCCAGCTCTCCCGGATGGCCAAGCTGGTCGAGGACGCGCAGAACGGCAAGGCCGCCGCGCAGCGCCTCGCGGACCGGATCTCCGCGGTCTTCGTGCCGATCGTGATCACCCTCGCGGTGGCCACCCTCGGCTACTGGCTGGGCACCGGCGAGGGCTGGACCGCCGCCTTCACGGCAGCGGTGGCCGTGCTGATCATCGCCTGCCCGTGCGCCCTGGGCCTGGCCACCCCGACCGCCCTGCTGGTCGGCACCGGCCGCGGCGCCCAGATGGGCGTCCTGATCAAGGGCCCGGAGGTCCTGGAGTCCACCCGCAAGGTCGACACCATCGTCCTGGACAAGACCGGGACCGTCACCACCGGCCAGATGACCCTGCTCGCGGTGCACACCGCCGAGGGCGTGGACCGGGCCGAGGTGCTGCGCCTGGCCGGTGCCCTGGAGCACGCCTCCGAGCACCCGATCGCCCGGGCGATCGCCACCGCCGCCGCCAAGGCCGGCGAACTGCCCGCCGTCGAGGGCTTCGAGAACGTCCCGGGCCTGGGCGTCCAGGGCGTGGTGGACGGCCACGCCGTGGTGGCCGGCCGGGAGGCCCTGCTGAACGAGTGGTCGCAGCACCTGCCCGAGGCGCTGGCCGAGGCCAAGCGCACCGCCGAGGCGGCCGGCCGCACCGCGATCGCGGTCGGCTGGGACGGCGAGGCGCGGGCCGTGCTGGAGGTCGCCGACGCGGTCAAGCCGACCAGCGCCGAGGCCATCGGCAAGCTGCGGGCGCTGGGCCTGACCCCCGTGCTGCTGACCGGTGACAACCGGGCGGTGGCCGAGGCGGTCGCCGCCGAGGTGGGCATCGAGCCGGAGCACGTGATCGCCGAGGTCATGCCGCAGGACAAGGTCGACACCGTCAAGCGGCTGCAGGCCGAGGGCAGGGTCGTGGCGATGGTCGGCGACGGCGTCAACGACGCGGCCGCGCTCGCCCAGGCCGACCTGGGCCTGGCCATGGGCACCGGCACCGACGCCGCCATCGAGGCCGGCGACCTCACCCTGGTCCGCGGCGACCTGCTGGCCGCGGCGGACGCCATCAGGCTCTCCCGCAAGACCCTCGGGACCATCAAGAGCAACCTGTTCTGGGCCTTCGGCTACAACGTCGCCGCCCTCCCGCTGGCCGCCGCCGGCCTGCTCAACCCGATGATCGCGGGGGCCGCGATGGCCTTCTCCTCGGTCTTCGTGGTCGGCAACAGCCTCCGGCTGCGCCGCTTCCGCTGAGCCCGCTGCCTCCGACGCGCCGAGGCCCCGGAACCCCACGCGGGTTCCGGGGCCTCGGTACGTCCCGGATCCGCCGGTCGGCCGGCGCCCTCCGTGCGCATCCGTGGTCGCAGACCCCCGGCCGGGGCCCCGGCCGACCGGTGCCGATCGCCCGGCACTAGGGTCCGACCCATGGACGAAGACACCGAGCGCCGGCACCGGATCGCCGACCTCCTGCCGGAGGACGCCGCCCAGGACGTCAAGGACTGCTGGGCGATCGGGGAGCAGGAGGGTGGGCTCACCCTGCTGGTGGAGGGCCTGCTCGCCCGCCAGATCGCGATCGGCGGCACGGACCGGGCGCGGATCTCCGTGCTCGCCGAGGAGTGGGGCGAGCGCGAGCGGCTCGCCCCCGGACTCCTGCGCTGCCCGGGCGCCGGCGCGCCGGCCCCGGTACGGCTGCTGGAGGGCGAGCGCGACGAGGCCGAGGTCGTGACGGGCTGGAGCGAGCCGGAGCTGGCCGGTCTGGTGCTGGTGCCGTGGATCGGCTGCACCCGCTGCGGCCGGACCCTGCTGCGTGCCCACGGCTGGGAGTCCTGGGACGACTTCTCGTACCTCGCCGCGGCCTATGTGATCAGCACGCCGGACGGCCGCCGGGCCGAACGGATCTTCCCACAGGGCGCCGCCGGAGCGGCCTTCGCCGACCTGCTCCACGGCTGTCCGGACGGCACGGGCTAACCCGCCTCCTCCGGCAGCTCCACCGCCTGCCAGCGGTACGCCGCGTCCTCCTGCCAGATCTGCAACTCGCCCTCCACCACCGCCGCCAGGCACAGCCGCCAGTCGTCGCCCATGGCCAGCGCGACCCGGGTGGCCGGGCGCAGCGTGGGCCGCCACCAGCGCGCCCGGCGGGAGGCGCCGCCGGCCGGCAGCCGCAGCCGTACGCCGCCCGCGCCGGCCAGTGCGACGGTCGGGCCGCCGCGGTGGCCGACCATGGCGATGCCGAGCGAGGGCTCGCCGTCGCCGATCTCGGTTCCGGCCCCGGCCGCGCCGAGGGTGTGCAACTGGGCCGAGCCGTCCGGCCGCAGCGTGACGGCCTGCGGTCCGGCGGAGGTGCGGGCCAGCGCCCCGGCGCGCAGCGGACCGGCCGGGCCGACCGGGACGGGCGGCTGCGCGGTGCCGGGCCGCCAGCTCAGGACCCGCTCGCGGTGCTCGACCAGCAGCAGCCAGCCGCCGGGCCGTTCCTCCTCGGCGGCGAGCACCCGGTCGGCCGGGCAGCCGGGGTGTTCCTGACCGGTCAGGGTACGGCCGGGGGCCCAGCGGTAGGAGCGCAGCGCGCCGCCGGCGGCCGTCCACGCCGTCATCTCCCCGGCCGAACCGACCGCCCCCGCCAGGCCGTTGACCCCGCGCGCCGCCTCCCACCAGCCGCTTGCCGTACCGACCCACAGGGTGCCGCCGCGGTCCTCGGCGCAGACCACCAGCTCGCCGTGGGGTCCGGCCCACCCGGCGGTCAACTCCCGTACGGTGGAAGGCCCCTGACCTGCGGGGAGTCGCCGGCCGAGGTGGCCGGGGCCGGCCAGCGCGGTGCCGTCGGTGCCGCCGGTGACCACCAGCGGCCGCCCGGTCGGATCGGGCAGCACGGCCAGGCCCGCGGTGCGGGCCACCGGCCGGTGGGCGCGCAGCAGTTCACGGCCCCGGGCGACCCACGGGCCGAGCGGGGAGGGGCGGCGGTCCGGCTCGCGGGCCAGCGGTTCGCAGGCCCAGCGCGCCAACTCCTCGCTGTAGCCCGCGGCCAGCAGTTCGGCGCGGGCCTGCTCGGCGGCCAGTCGGTGGTCCAGACGGCCGTGGTCCGGCAGCAGCAGGGTGCGGACGAGGGTGCCGACCGCGAACAGGTCCTTGGCGGTGGTCGGGAATCCGCCCACCTGCTCGGCCTCCGGCGGGACGTGCCCGGGGGTGAACACCGCGACGGTCAGGGTGTGGTCCAGCGGGGCGAGGAAGGTCAGGTCGATCAGCTTGACCTGCCCCTGGCCGTCCACCAGGACGTTGGCGGGGGAGATGTCGCGGTGCACCCAGCGTTTGCGGTGCAGTTCGTCGACGATCCGGCAGAGCCGGGTCAGCACCTCCGCCACCGCCGGCGGGCCTCCGCGCTGGCCGCGCGCCCAGGTGTGCAGCGGCGCGCCCTCGACCCAGGGGGAGATCTGGTAGCCGAGCAGCGCGCTGCCGGGCGGGGTGCCGGGCCGGTGCGGGGAGGGGCCGAGCAGGAAGCTGGGCACCACCAGGTCGGTGACGCCCAGCCGGTGGGCGTTGTGCGAGACGTCGTCCCAGCGGCCGAGCCAGCGCCGCACCTCGGCCGGGTCGCGCTCCAGCATGATCTTCGCGGCGACGAGTTCCTTGCGCCCGTTGTGCCCGGTGCGAACCGCCCGCCACACCTCGGCCTCACCGCCCCGGTGGTGGAACTCCAGGAGCTCGTACTGCTCCGGGTCGAACTCCGGCCCGAACCTGAGCCCGGGGACCCAACGCGACTGCGACACCCGACCCCCGAGGCTACTGACCGCTGTGGACGCGCTGTTGGCGCGCTGCTGTTGAGCTGTTGCCGACCTGCTGCTGTGCTGCCGTTCCGCTGTCGATGTGCTGCCCAGGATAGTGCTCTTTCCTGTTCGTCCGTCCGATCGAGGGCCTATTCTGATGGCGCCCGGGCAACATCACGACACGACGTCAACTCATGGTCGCCCGGCGGTAATTGATCATGAGGTGGTCGGGGTGCGAACGCAGGGGGACGGTGCATGGCGCTGATAGCGGTGCTGCTGGTCGTGCTGGCACTGGCCGGTGCGGCAGCCGTCGCCCTGGCCCGCCGCCGACAGGCCCTGGACGCCCAGGCGGTGACCAAGGCCCTGGCCGCGGCCGCCGAACGGCTCGCCGCCGGCCGGGCCGCCCAGGCCCGCCGCCGCTACGCCCGGCTGGCCCGCCGCCTCGCCGGCGCGCCCGAGGACCTGCGCCCGCAGCGCGGCCTCGCCCTGCTCGGCCAGGCCGAGGCCACCATCCCCACCGGCGACCAGCAGGCCACCCTCGCCCTGTACCGCGAGGCCTACCCGCTGCTCGCCGACCCGGCCCGGCAACTGCCGCGGTGGAGCCTGCGCCACCTCGCCGAGGAGAGGATGCGGGCCCCCGAAGGCGACCTCGGCCCGCTGCTCGCCTTCCTCCAGGCCACCGCCGGAGGCGCCGAACCCGGCGAGGAGGCCGACGCCGCCGCCCGTGGCGTCGACTGGCTGCAGCACCGCTGCCGCGAGGGCGCCCCCGACCAGCGCGAACACGCCACCGCCGGCGCGCTCACCGCCCTCCCCGGCCGGGACTGGCCGGTGCTCGCCCGGGCCGCCCTGCTGCAGACCACCGACCGGGCCGCCGAGGCCGAGGCCCTGCTCGCCGCCGCGGCCCCCTCCGGCAGCGGCGAACTCTGGTTCCGCTGGGGCGCCCAGCTCTACACCCTGCACCGCGACCGGCCCGCCGTCACCGCCTTCGACGAGGCGCTGCGCCGCGGCCCCGGCGAACCCTCCCCGTGGGGACGCGGCGCGGCCCTGCGCACCGACAGCCTGCTCTTCCGCGGCCTGGCCCGCCAGCGCCTCGGCGCCACCGAGGAGGCCTGGACGGACCTCGCGGCCGCCGCCGGCGAGGGCCCGACCGACCCCCGCCCCCGCTACGCCCTCGGCCGGCTCGCCCTGCTGCTCGGCGCCGACGAGCCGGCCCGGGAGCAGTTCGCCGCCGCCCTGACCTTCCAACCCGACTTCGCCCCGGCCCGGTTCGGCCTCGCGCTGGTGCACGAGCGGGCGGGCCGCCCGGCCGAGGCCGCCGCCGACTACCGGGCCGGCCTCGGCGGGGCCCCCGACTGGCGCCCCGCCCGCGTCCGGCTCGGCGCCGCGCTGCTCGCCGCCGGGCAGAGCGAGCAGGCCGAACCGATCCTGCGCGCCGAGGCCGACACCGAACCGGGCACCCGCTGGACCGGCGTCGCCGCCTTCCACCACGGCCTCGCCCTCGCCCGCACCGACGACCCGGCCGGCGCCCTCGCCCGCTGGGAGGCGCTCGACGACGAGGACCTGAGCCCCCGCCGGGCCCTGGCCCGCGACCGGCTCGCCCGCACCCGCCTGGCCACCGACCCGACGGCCGCCCGCGAGCTCTGGCAGCAGGCCACCGCCGAGCACCCGGCCGCCCCCGGCTACCGCTCCGCGCTGCGCGAAGCCGCCCTGCGCGAGGCCGCCCACCTGCTGGTCACCGGCCGGGACGACGCCGGAGCACGCCGCCGCGCCGCCGCCGCGATCGCCCTCGCCGACACCCTGCCCGGCGCCCTCACCCACCGCCAGGCCCGGCTGCGCGCCGCCCTCGCCCTGGCCGAGGGCACCCCGGAGCCGGTCACCACCCTGCTCGACGCCGCCGGCGGCCTGCGCGACCGCTACCACCTGGCCGCCGTCGCCCTGCTGGCGGGCCGCCCGGCCCGGACCATCGCCCTGCTCGGCCCGCCCGACCCGGCCGGTGACCCGGCGACCGCCCGGCTGCGCGCCCTGCTCGCCGAACGGGCCGGCAACTGGGCCGCGGCCCTGGACTGGTACCGGCACTTCCTGACCTCGGGCGCGGCGGCGGGCACGGCACCCACGGGCGACTGCGCGCTCTGCGACCGCCCCGCCGCCGGCACCTGCGGGGGCTGCGGCCGCGAGGCCTGCACCGACCACCAGCACACCCCCGAGGCCGCAGCCTCGCCGCGCTGCGTGCGCTGCGCCGGCCCCGCGCTGCGCGCCGTCCTCGACTGCGCCCGCCGGGCCGGCACCCCCGAGGAAGCCGAACCCGTGCTCGCCCGCTGGGCCGAGGCGCTCGGCGCCGGCGCCGCCGCCACGCCCGTGCGGCTCGACCTCGCCCTGCTGCGCGCCGAACTCGGCCGGCTGGACGAGGCGCTGGCCGAGCTGCCCGAGGACGCCCGGGTGGCCCGCGCCGCCGTCCTGGTCCGCCGGGCCGGTGCCGCCCTCGCCGCCGGCCGGCCGGGCCACGCCGCCGTCGACCTGCGCCAGGCCCTCCGCCTCGCCCCGGGCGGCGAGGCCCGGGATGGCGAGGCCCGGGACGGGGAAGCGCCAGGCGGGGAGACGGCGGGCGGGGAGACGGCGGGCCACGCGCGCGCCGCCGGGACGCTCGCCCTGCTCGCCGAGCACGAGGCGCACCAGGCCGCCCTCGACGGCCGCCACCGGGAGGCCTGGGAGGGCTACCGCGAGCTGCTGCTCAAGGATCCGGCCCACCCCCGGCTGCTGCACGCCCTCGGCCTGGCCGGCTACCGGCTCGCCGCCTCCTCCGAAGCCTCCGGCACCCCCGGCACCCCCGGTACCCCCGCCGCCCCCGACGAGGAGGTCTGGGCCTGGACGCTCGGCTGCCTGGTCGCCGCCCTGCACCAGCCCGAGCTGTGGGCCGAGTCCGCCCGGATCACCGGCCGCACCCCCGAACCCCAGCGGCTGGCCGCCGCCCGCGCTGGCCTGCTCGACCGCCTCCGCGACGACCTGCGCGCCCTGGACCGGGCCGCCGGCCGCAGCGGCGACGAGGTCACCGCCTGGACGCTGCGCCTCGGCATGGAAGCGCACTGCGCGGACGCCTTCGCCCAGGAGGACATCCGGATCACCCTGCCCGGCCGCCCGGCCCGCCGTCTCACACTCGGCCCCGCCCTCGACCGGCTGCTCCGCGACGATCCCGAACTCCCGGGCTGGGCCGAGGCCTTCGAGCAGGCCGTACGGCGCTGGCGGCGGCCCGCCGGCCCCGACGCGCCCGCGCCCACCCGAGCCCTCGGCCTGTTCGGCGACCTCGGCCCACAGCGCTACCTGCAGCTCCAGGGCCGGCAGGCCGCCGCCGTCGCCGCCCTGGACGCGGTGCCCGAACAGCGGCGCGGCGAGGACTGGCAGGCGCTGCTCGGCGAGTCGCTGGTCAGCCAGGCCCGCGAGCACCACCGCAACCAGGACTGGCGCGAGGCCCTGGACAGCCTCACCCGCGCCCGGTCCGTCCCCGGCGCCCGGCTGCCCGCCGACGCCGCCGCCATCGCCGCCGAGTCCGGCCTCAGGGCCGCCCGCGCGCTGCTCAAGAACAGCCTGGACGACCAGGCCGGAGCCGCCGAACTCCTGGAGAAGGCCCTGGCGTTGGCTCCCGACGACCCGGAGGTGCGGGGCGACCTCGGCGCCACCTACGCCCAGTGGGCGCGCAAGATCAACAACGAGGACAAGGACTACCGCCGCGCCCTCGCCCTGCTGGAGAAGAGCCTGGAGCTGGTCCCCGGCGACCCGACCGCCCGGCACTTCCTGGAGGCCGCCCTCGGCAACCGGGCCGGCCAGCTCAGCCACCCCGACGCCACCGACGCGGAACTGGAGGAGGCCGCCGAGGCCTGGCGGGCGCTGATCGAACTCAACCCCGACCCGGACCACCGGCTCGGCCTCGGCTTCGTGCTGCTGCAACTCGCCCGTTCGGCCGCCTTCGCCGACGACCGGCCGCGCGCCCTCGACTGGATGGCCGAGGCGCTGCGCGCCGACCCGGAGTGGGAGGGCGGGACCGATCGCGAGGCCCCGCGCCGGATGTCGGTGATGCTCGCCAACCACGTGATGGACGCCATGCAGGACCAGCCGTTCACCGCCCAGGCCGCGATGCTCCAGAAGGCCCGGTCCTACGACGACTCCACCGACATCCGCCGACTGATGGTCAGCGTCTGGCGCGGCGAGGCCATCACCCATTTCGAGAGCCGCCGCTACTCCCAGGCCATCCGGCTGCTGGAGGAGGCCCTCGGCCTGTCCCGCACCCCGGAGGACACCGACAAGCTGCACCGCGAACTCGGCATCGTCTACGGCTCGTACGCCGTCCAGCGGGCCAACGCCCGGCAGCTGCGCGAGGCCCGTGACCTGGCCCGCAAGGCTGTCGAGCACAGCCCGGACGACCTCGAGCTGCGGGCGATGCAGCGGCGGATCAACTCGCTCTACTGACCGCAACCGTACGGCAGTTGGCGTCGCCCTAGACCGTACGCCGCAGGCCGCGCGGTCCACCCGAGCCGTTCCCGCCACCGTGAGGAGAGAGATCGCCCGCCATGCCACTGCACGAACCGTCGCCGTACGAGGTCCTGGGCATCCCGCTCACGGCCGGCGTGCGCGAGATCAACCTGGCCGTCGGGCCGGCGATGAAGGCCGCCCGGTACACCCGGCAGCAGATCCAGGAGGCCGCCGCGCTGCTGCGCAACCCGGACCGGCGCCTGGAGGCCGACCTCCAGCAGCCCCTCCCGCCCGAGCCGGTCGACCAGGCCGCCGAACTGCTCGCCCCCGCGCTCGCCGAGCCACTGCTGGTGATCGAGCGTCCACCGCTGCCGCCCGCCGCCCTGCCCGCCCTCCACCGTGCCGAGCTGGCCGCCGACTTCGCCGAGCCCGCCCCCGGCGGCGCCGACCCCGAACCGCCCGTCCCCGCCCGCTACGCGGCGGACCTCTCCGTGCTGCCGCAGATCGAGGTACCCGAATGACCGACGCACCGGCCGAAGCCCGCACCGACTCCAGCCCCGACGCATCCGCCGACGGCCGCCCCCACGCGCCCGCCGACGGAAGCGCCGCAGCCCCGCTCGACGGCCACCGCCGGCTGGAGATCCCGCCCGGGGTGGAGGACGTCGACCTGGAGGAGGCGTTCGGCCGGCTGCTCTTCCGGGCATCGCTGCTGGGCGGCAAGCTGACGGAGCAGAAGCAGGCCGCCCGGGCCGAGCAGCGCGAACTATTGGGCATCCTGGTCGAGGTGGACGACGCGCTCGCCGCCCTCGGCCTGGACGGCGAACTGGTGGCGCTCGGGCGCGGTGCCGGACTGGAGGCCACCCGGCGGCGGCTGCTCGGGCAGCTCGCCAAGGCCAAGGTGCGGCCGATGCGGCTGGAGGGCATGACGGCGGACCCGGACCTGACCGAGATCGTGCGCACCGAGCACCGTCCCGGTGTGGCGCCGGAGACGGTGCTGCGGACGGTGGTGACCGGGTTCTTCTGGGGGGACGAGGTGCTGCGCCGGGCCCAAGTGGTGGTCGCCGCACCGGAGCCGGAACCGGAGCCGGACCTGGCCCCGGACCCGCAGCCGGAGGACGGGGCGGCGGAGGCGGACCTCCCGGTCCCGCTGCCGGAGCCGGAGCCGGAACCGGAACCGGAGACGCCCGAGGCCGCCGAAGCCGCCGAGGCCGTCCCGCCCACCATCGCCGACGCCACCGCGCCGGTCACCCGCGACCAGCCCAAGGCGGCCCCGCCCCGGGCCCGCCGCCGGGGCGGGGCCGTGGCGAAGCAGGCCAAGCAGGCCAAGCAGGCCAAGCGCAAGAAGTAGCCAGGACCACGAGGGGCAAGAGGGGAACGACATGTACCGCACACTCGGCATCGACCTGGGCACCACCAACTCCGTGGTCGCCCACCTGCGCCGGGGCGAGCCGGAGATCATCTTCAACCGGCAGAACCAGGAGGCCACGCCCTCCGTGGTCGGCAGCGGCCGCAAGGGCGAGCTGCTGGTGGGGTCCACCGCGCGCAGCCGGATCGCCATCGACGGCGCCAACGTGATCCGCTCGGTCAAGCGCTTCATGGGCCGCAAGTTCAAGGACCCACAGGTCCAGGCAGCCCTGAAGGAGGTGGACTACAAGGTCACCGCGGGCACCGACGGCGACGTCAACGTCTGGTTCAACGGCCGCGCGTACACCCCGATCGAGATCTCCGCGATCATCCTGCACCGCCTCAAGGAGGACGCCGAGCAGCGCTTCGGCGAGCCCTTCCACCGCGCTGTCATCACCGTCCCCGCGTACTTCGGCGAGCGGCAGGTCGCCGCCACCCAGGAGGCGGGCCGGATGGCCGGCCTGCACGTGCTGCGGATCATCAACGAGCCGACCGCCGCCGCCCTCGCCTATGGCATCACCTCCGAGGCGGGCGACGAGGGCCGGACCGTCCTGGTCTACGACCTCGGCGGCGGCACCTTCGACATCTCCATCCTGCTACTGGTGCCCGGCTCGGTCTCGGTGCTCGGCATCGAGGGCGACAACCTGCTCGGCGGCGACGACTTCGACCGGGGGATCACCACCGCGCTGCTGGAGGACATCCGCGAGGAGTACGGAGCGGAGTACCAGCCCGACCTGCGCGACCGTCCCAAGATCGCCGCCACCGCCGAGACCATCAAGATCGAGCTCTCCCACCAGGAGTCCTCCGAGGTCATCCTGCCGGGCCTGGGCGCCGGTCAGCTGGTGCTGGAGACGGAGTTCGAGCGGGCCCGTTTCGAGGAGCTGATCGAGGCCCGGATCGAGCGCACCATCGAGCTGACCCACAAGGCCATCATGCAGGCCAACCTGACCGTCGGGGACATCGACGAGGTGGTGCTGGTCGGCGGCTCGACCGCGATCCCGCTGGTCGCCCGCCGGCTCGGCGAGGTGTTCGGTCCCCGCCGGATCCGGCGCGGCGTCAACCCGATGCAGTGCGTGGCGCTCGGTGCGGCCGTGCAGTCCGCGCTGGTCGGCGAGGTGGAGTGCCCCGAGTGCCGGGCCCCCGGCGACCTGTCCGCCTCCAACTGCGCCAACTGCGCGACCACCCTGCTCGGTGGCCCCCGGGTGTCCTGCCCGACCTGCCACGTCCCGGTCGACGCCGATGCCGCCGCGTGCCCCAAGTGCGAGCAGGCGCTGGACGGTTCGGGCTCCACCGGGGCCGGTGCGACGGTCCCGCGGCAGACCCGGGCCACCGCCGTGGTGCACGGCGGCAACTGCCCGCGCTGCGGCACCCCGGCGGCTCCCGGCGTGACCGCCTGCGAACTGTGCGGCGAGCCGCTCAACTCGGCGGCCCCCGGCCACACCAAGGTGGCCGGCACCGCCGCCGAGGACGTGGGCCTGCGCTGCGCCTCCTGCGGTGTGGTGAACCCGCCCGGCTGCGAGGTCTGCCCGGGTTGCGGCGAACTGGCGCAGGTCACCAACCCGTTCGACATCACCCCGAAGAACCTCGGCATCGAGCTGAACGACGGCCGCCTCGCCGTCATCATCCCCAAGAACACCAGCTACCCGACGAGTTCGCCGGTCAGCCGGGAGTTCGTGGTCTCCGGCAGCGGCCGGCAGCGGCTGGAGGTCGCGGTCTACGAGGGCGAGCACGAGATCGCCCAGCAGAACGAGCTGATCGGCCACCTCACCCTGCGGCTGCCCGAGGGCCTGGGCGGCCGCACCCCGGTGGAGGTCTCCTTCGGCCTCGACCGGGACCGCACCATCACCCTGTCGGTGCGCATCCAGGGCGGCGCCGAGAAGACCGTCAAGCTGGAGCGGGTCACCCTCGACCCCGAGCTCAAGGTGCAGGTCGAGGAGCAGCAGCGGCAGATCGAGTCCTTCACCGACCGTTGGGGCGGCGAGCTGACCGAGGCCGAACTGCGCGAGGCGCAGCGGCTGATGGACAGCCTGGACGACCTGGCGGCCGGGCAGACCCGCGGCCAGTCGGTGGACGCGGCGCTGGAGCGCGCCCAGCAGCAGCTCAAGGCCCAGCGCTGGGTGCGCGGTTCGGAGGCGTACCTGAGCCTGTTCATCCACTACTGCGAGAAGCACCTCGACCCGAGCGACCTGGACCGGCTGCGGTCGGTGGCCGCCGAGCTGCGGCTGCGCCGGGAGGCCGCCGACTGGGAGGGCGCGGTGCGCGCGGCCCAGCGGGCGGACGAGCTGTGCGACTCGCTCGGGCACACCATGCGGATGCTCACCATGTGCAACGTCTACGTGACCCAGAACATGGTCTCGCCCGCCCTGGGCCAGCTGATCATGGCGGAGCTGCGCGGGCTGGACGCGGCCGTGGAGGCGCCCAACATGGCGGAGGTCAACACCCACATGTCGAACCTGCTGGCCCTGTACGCGCAGGCGCAGCGGGAGCTGGGCAGCGAGCCGGCCCAGGAGTCGCTCGGCCCGGTGCGGCCGGAGGAGGCGGGGCCGCGATGAGCGCCGTACGAGCCGTGACGGCCCCGCAGGACGGGCAGGACGGACAGGACGGGCAGGACGGGCAGGCCGGGCGGGCCTCGCACGCCGCGCAGGCCCTGGAGGCCCCGCAGGCCCCCGACGTGCTGTGCCCGCTGTGCAAGGTCCCGGCGCCGGCGCAGACCCTGCGCTGCCCGTCCTGCCGGGAGGACCTGTCCGTGCTGTTCCGGCTGCGTTACGCCGGACGGATCGACTACAACGGGGCGCTGGGCGCCCTGGCGGCCGGGAACGAGGCCCTCGCCCTCGGCCTGCTGCACCGTGCGGTGGCGGCCGAGCCCGGGCTGCATCCGGCCTTGGAGCTGCTGGAATCACTGAGCGTCGACGTTCCCGCGGTCGCCGCGCTGGGGGGACGGGAGGCCGACACGCCCTAGGACGGGGCAATCCGGCGTGCGGAGGCGCGGATCGCTTGTGATCGTGAGCGATGTGTGATCGTCACACTTCGACCCGCTCTGCTCACAAGGAGTGACGCAATGCGTATGCGTACCACCATCGCCGCCACCGCCCTGACCGCGGCGGCGGTCCTCGCCGGAACCGGGACCGCCGTCGCCGGTGAAGCCACCGCCAACGGTGCCGCCATCGGCTCGCCCGGCATCCTCTCCGGCAACGTGATCCAGGTCCCGATCAACCTGGAGGCGAACGTCTGCGGGAACTCGATCGACATCCTCGCGCTCCTCAACCCGACCGCCGGCAACGTCTGCATCAACAAGTGACCCCGTGCGCTGGGGCCGTCCGTCGAGTCCGACGGTCGGCCCCAGCGCCGCGTCCGTTCCCCCCGTTCGGGGGTGGTGGCGCGGGGCCGGGGCCGCGAGCATGGTCCCTGTCCCGCACCGCCGTCCCCAGGAGTCAGCCCGTGCCGACCACGCCGACCCCACGCAGCTACGCCTCCGGAACCGCGGACGTCCCGCTGCTCGGCGACACCATCGGGGAGAACCTCGACCGCGCGGTGCGCGCCCACCCCGGGCGCGACGCCCTCGTCGACCGGGCCACCGCCCGCCGCTGGACCTACGCCGACTTCGCCGTCGACGTCGACGCCCTCGCGCTCGGCCTGCTGGAGCTCGGGATCGCCAAGGGGGACCGGGTCGGCATCTGGGCCCCCAACTGTGCCGAGTGGACGCTGACCCAGTACGCCACCGCCAAGCTCGGCGCGATCCTCGTCACGGTCAACCCGGCTTACCGCGCCCACGAGTTGGAGTACGTGCTCAATCAGGCCGGCATCCGGCTGCTGGTCGCCGCCGAGCGCTTCAAGACCTCCGACTACGCCGGGATGATCGAGGAAGTCCGGCCCCGCTGTCACGAGTTGGAGCACGTCCTGCTGCTCGGCAGCCCCGCCTGGGACGCCGTGACCGCCGCCGGCCGGCAGGCCGACCCCTCCCGACTCGCCGAACGCGGGCGCGAGTTGGCGCCCGACGACCCGATCAACATCCAGTACACCTCCGGGACGACGGGTTTCCCCAAGGGCGCGACGCTCTCGCACCACAACATCCTCAACAACGGCTACTTCGTCGGCGAACTGCTCGACTACACCGAGCAGGACCGGATCTGCATCCCCGTTCCCTTCTACCACTGCTTCGGCATGGTCATGGGCAATCTGGCCGCCACCTCGCACGGCGCCTGCATGGTCATCCCCGCCCCCTCCTTCGAACCCGGGGCCACCCTGGCCGCCGTCGCCGCCGAACGCTGCACCTCGCTGTACGGCGTGCCGACCATGTTCATCGCCGAGCTGGCCGACCCGGACTTCGACCGCTACGACCTCGGCAGCCTGCGCACCGGCGTCATGGCCGGCTCGCCCTGCCCGAGCGAGGTGATGAAGGAGGTCATCGGGCGGATGGGCATGACGCAGGTGTCCATCTGCTACGGCATGACCGAGACCTCGCCGGTCTCCACCCAGACCCGGGTCGACGACCCGGTCGAGCGCAGGGTCGCCACGGTGGGCCGGGTCGGCCCGCACCTGGAGGTCAAGGTGATCGACCCGGCCACCGGCCGCACCGTCCCGCGCGGCGAACCCGGCGAGCTGTGCACCCGCGGCTACTCCGTCATGCTCGGCTACTGGGGCGAGCCCGAGCGCACCGCCGAGGCCGTCGACGCCGCCCGCTGGATGCACACCGGGGACCTCGCGGTGATGGACGAGGAGGGCTACCTGGCCATCACCGGCCGGATCAAGGACATGGTGATCCGCGGCGGCGAGAACCTCTACCCGCGCGAGATCGAGGAGTTCCTCCACGCCCACCCGGACATCCTCGACGTCCAGGTCGTCGGTGTCCCCGACACCAAGTACGGCGAGGAGCTGATGGCCTGGATCCGGATGCGGGAGGGCGCCGAGCCGCTCACCACCGAGGCCGTCCGCGCGTACTGCACCGGCCGGCTCGCCCACTTCAAGATCCCGCGCTACGTGCACGTGGTCGAGGAGTTCCCGATGACCGTCACCGGGAAGATCCGCAAGGTCGAGATGCGGGCGGAGGCCCGGCGGATCCTGGGGCTGTAGACCCCGGGGCCGCCCGGCCGGCGTCCCTCCGCCCGGGTGCGTCCGGGGAGCGCGGTGGCCCGCCCGGCGGGAGAGTGTGATCATGCCCCTCGACGTCACAGTGGAACGCCTGATTCCCCTCCCGCCCGCCATCGTCGCCGCCTACGCGATGGACTGGCGCCACGACTCCGAGTGGACCCGGGGCATCCGCGGCGCCACCCTCACCCGGGAGGCCGACGGCGGCGGCTTCGGCGTGGGCGCCGAGGTCACCCGGACCGCGCACTTCCTGGGCCGGTCCTTCTCGTACGTGCTGCGCGTGGCACGCCACGACCCGCCGACGGTCCTCGACATGCTCTCCGTCGCCGGGCCGATGCCCATGCGCGTCACCTACACCTTCGAGCCCACCCAGGCCGGCACCTTCGCCCGCATCCGGGTGCGCGGCGGCATTCGCTTCACCGGCCCGCTGATGTCCCGCCGGGTGCGCGGCGCGCTCACCGCGGACCTGCGCGCCCTGGAGGGGCGGCTCGCGCGGTGACCGCCGAGGCCCGGCCCGCTGCCTTCCCCACCCGGGCGGCCCCGCACCCCGCGTTCCCCTGTCTCCGGTAGGGTGCGCCGACACCACAGCCGGATCCGGAGGGGGACAGCGCATGAGTTCGTCGCCGACGGCGGCCGGGCCGGGGGAGCTGCGGCGGCACCTCGGGGTGTTCGACGCCGTGGTGATCGGGCTGGGCTCGATGATCGGCGCGGGCGTCTTCGCCGCGCTGGCGCCCGCCGCCGGGGCCGCCGGGTCCGGGCTGCTGGTCGGGCTGGCACTGGCCGGCGTGGTGGCGTACTGCAACGCGACCTCCTCGGCCCGGCTCGCCGCCCGCTACCCGCAGTCCGGCGGCACCTACGTCTACGGCCGGGAGCGGCTCGGCGACTTCTGGGGGTACCTGGCCGGCTGGGGCTTCGTCGTCGGGAAGACCGCCTCCTGCGCGGCGATGGCCCTCACCGTCGGCTCCTACGTCTGGCCCGCCCAGGCCCACGCCGTGGCCGTCGCGGCCGTGGTGGCGCTGACCGCCGTCGACTACGTCGGCGTGCAGAAGGCCGCCTGGCTGACCAGGGCGATCGTCGCCGCCGTCCTGGCCGTGCTCGCCGCCGTGGTCGCCGCCTGCCTGGCCGGCGGCGAGGCCGACACCGGCCACTGGGCCGTCGGCGCGGACGCCGGCTTCCACGGCGTGCTCCAGGCCGCCGGCCTGCTGTTCTTCGCCTTTGCCGGGTACGCCCGGATCGCCACCCTCGGCGAGGAGGTCCGCGACCCCCGGCGCACCATCCCGCGCGCGATCCCGCTCGCCCTCGGCATCACCCTGGTGGTCTACGCCGCCGTCGCCCTCGCCGTGCTGGCCGTCCTCGGCCCCGATCGCCTCGCGCACAGTGCCGCTCCGCTGGCCGACGCCGTCCGGGCGGCCGGGGCGCCCGCCCTCGCCCCGGTGGTGCGGGCCGGTGCGGCGGTCGCCGCCCTCGGCTCGTTGCTCGCCCTGATCCTCGGGGTCTCGCGCACCACCCTGGCGATGGCCCGCGACCGCCACCTCCCGCACCCGCTGGCCGCCGTCCACCCCCGCTTCGGCGTCCCGCACCGCGCCGAGCTGGCCGTCGGCGCCGTGGTCGCCCTGGCCGCCGCCCTCGGCGACCTCCGCGGCGCGATCGGCTTCTCCTCCTTCGGCGTCCTGGCCTACTACGCCGTCGCCAACGCCGCCGCCTGGACCCTCACCCGCGCCGAGGGCCGCCCCCCACGCGCCGTCCCCGTCCTCGGCCTGGCCGGCTGCCTCGTGCTCGCCTTCGCCCTGCCCGCCGCCTCCGTCCTGTGGGGCGCCGCCGTCCTCGCCCTCGGCGCCGCCGCCTACGCCGTGCGCGGGGCCCTCGCCCGCCGCGCCTGAGCCCCGGCGAACGCGAACGGCCGGCGGGGGCTGCTGCCCTCCGCCGGCCGCGGTGGTCGTGTGAACTGCCGGGCGCCTGCGCTCAGCGGGCGCCCCACGCCTCATCGGTCGGGACGACCTCGCGACCCAGCGGCATCAGCGAGATCGGGATCATCTTGAGGTTCGCCCAGCCGAAGGGGATCCCGATGATCGACAGGAACAGCGGGATGCTGGTCACCAGGTGCGCGATCGCCAACCACCACCCCGCGAAGACCAGCCAGATCACATTGCCGATGCAGGACGCGGCCCCGGCGCCCGGCTTCTCCACCGTCGTCCGCCCGAACGGCCAGATGATGAAGCCGGCAATCCGGAACGAGGCGATGCCGAACGGGATCGTGACGATGAGAACGCAGCAGATGATTCCCGCAATCACATAGGCAATGGCCATCCAGATGCCACAGAAAAGCAGCCAAATGACATTGAGGATGAACTTCAGGGCACTCATGCTCGGTACCTTCTCACGGCTGATGGCGTTGCACTACGACCCTGCCATGCCCGTCGGCGAACGCGTCTACCCCCTTAGGGGTCGTTCCTCAGGGATCGGTCCGGGCCGGGGCGGCCCCGCTCGGCCGCGTCGAACGCGTCTCGCACGGCCCCATTCTGCCCGTGTCCGGGGGGCCTCCGGTATCCGAGTTTTCTAGGAGGGTCCCGTGCCCGAACAGCCCCTGCCCGGAAGGGGGTTGGGCATTTCTGGAAGTGAAGGCGCAGGCCTCCCCGGCCGGCTGGGCGGCGGGGTCGCGCCCACGGGAAGTCCGGCCTTGCAGATCTGACGGACGCTCTGCATAGTTGCTTCACATCCGGCGAACGCGCCCCAGGGACTGGCCCGCCGTGCTTTATGTCATGTACATGAATTTTCCTGCCCTTGCTGCTCCGACGCTCCGACGTGCGGCAGACCCCCGTCCCGGCGCCCCGAATGCCACCTGCGCCCAGGGCGGCGAGCCGCCTTTCGACGCGCCGGCCGGCCTCCCGGGAGACGTCCCGCGCCAGTACGTCCATCCAGAAGAAAAGGGGAAAGATCATGCGTAGCACCACCAAGACCGTGCGCCGTGCCCTGGCCGTCCTGGCCGTCGCGGCCTCAGCGGTGACCGCGACTCCGGCCGTCGGCCAGGCGGCGGCCGTGGAGAGCCCCCGCATCGCCGGCCCGGCCCCGGTGCCCGGAACGATCGCCGCCCTCGCCGTCGACGGCAGCCGCATCGGCGTCCTGACCACCGACGGCCGGGTGTTCGTCAAGGACGGCACCGTCGACTCCCGCGGATGGGTCCAGCAGTACGAAGGCGCGACCGCGCTGGCCCTGTCCGGCAACCGCGTCGGCGTCATCGCCAGGGACGGCCGCGCCTACGTCAAGGAGGGCAGCCTGTTCGCCGGATGGGTCGACGAGGGCGGCAACGCGCTCTCGATCGTCCTGGACGGCAACCGCATCGGCGTCGTCACCAGCGACCACCACGCCTGGGTCAAGGAGGGCGGCCTCTCCGCCGGATACGTCGACGTGGCCGTGAACGGCAACGCCCTCTCGCTGGCCCTGTCCGGCCAGCGCATCGGCGTCCTCACCAGCGAGCACCACGCCTGGGTCAAGGAGGGGGCCGTCGCCGACTTCACCAACTGGGCCGACATGGGCCGCGACGGCAACGCCACCTCCCTGGTCCTGAACGGCAACCGCATCGGTGTGATCACGACCGACGGGCACGCCTGGGTCAAGGAGGGCGCCGTCGGCGACCTCTCCAACTGGGCCGACGTGGCGGCGAACGGCAACGCTCTCGCGCTGGCCCTGAACGGCCGGCGCATCGGGGTCATCACCAGTGACCACCACGCCGCGGTCAAGGAGGGCGCCGTCGCCGACTTCACCAACTGGTTCGACGTCGCGGGCAACGGCAACGCCGTCGCCCTGGTCCTGAACGGCCGGCGCATCGGTGTGCTCACCAGCGACCACCACGCCCCGGTCAAGGAGGGCGCCGTCGCCGACGTCACCAACTGGGTCGACATGGGCGCCGAGGCCTGACGCCACGACGACGGGGCCGGCCGACCCGCTCGGGCCGGCCGGCACCGTCGTCGACCCGGCGATCAGCCCCTGGCACGGGGAGAGCCTCAAGTGGCCGCCGCCACGGCGATCTCCGGTGGGGCCGGCGTCGGACGGGTCGTCAGCCGTGGTGGCCGGCGGCCCGCATGCCCTTGGCGTGAGCGGTCTTCGCGGCGGTGTCGGAGCCGAACAGGTCGAGGATCGCGGCGGCGCGGCCGGGCTCGGACGAAGTCGCCGACACGCCGCCGGTGAACGTCGAGCTGATCGCGGCGCTTCCGGGCAGCGGCCCGATGACGGTGACGCCCGGCAGGCCCATCAGTTCGCTGTGCTGTTGGAACGCCAGGTCGGCGTCGCCGGATGCCAGCATGCTGCCCACCGGTACCCCGGGGGGTGCCTGGACGAGCCTGCCCCGCACCTCGTCGGAGAGGCCGAGCCGGTCGACCAGGTCGACGACGGCCGTCCCGCTCGGGCCGGTGGAGTAGGCGACCCGCTCCGCGGTCAGCAGGGCGGTCCGCAGGTCGGCCTCCGAACCGAGTGCCGGGACGGGTGCTCCCTCGGGTACGGCGGCGACGACCTGGGAGATCCACAGCGGCCGCAGCGTGCCGTCGACGACGTGGCCCTCGGCGGCCAGTGCGGCCATCGCGTCATCGGCGAGTACGAGCAGGTCGGCTTCGGCGCCCGCGCGGACCCGCCGTGCGATGTCGACCCCGCCGGCCGACTGGAAGCTCACCGGTATCCCGTGGACCTGTCGGATGTGTTCGGAAAGTTCGGCCAGGATCACCCGGGTCGCCATCGAGGACAGTCCGGAAATCTCTCGGTGCACGTTGTCTCCTTGAGTCCGGCCGATGGTACGACGCTCGAGTGGGCAGCTCAACGCGGGGCCGTCCGGTCGGTCTGCGAGACTGGGCGGGTGAGCGCAACCCCGGGCACCGCGGCTGGAAAGGTTCTGCAGGTCCTCTCGACCTTCGATCGTGAGCGCCGGTCGCAGACCTTGTCGGAGATCGCTCAGCGCACCGGCCTCGCCCTGAGCACCACGCACCGCGTGGTGCGGGAGCTGGCCGACTGGGGGGCGCTCGAACGCGCGGAGGACGGCTCGTGGCACGTCGGGCTGTGGCTGTGGGAGATCGCGTCGGGGTGCCCCCGCACCCAGATCCTGCGCGACGTGGCGCTGCCCTTCATGCAGGATCTCTACGAGGCGACGCACGAGAACATCCAGCTCGCCGTGCGCGAGGGCACCGAGCTCGTCTTCGTCGAGCGGATCGCCGGGCACCGCTCGGTCGAGCTGGTGACGATGGTCGGCGCGCGGTTCCCCATCGGCTCCACCGGGATGGGCCGGGTGCTGCTCGCGCACGCGCCGCGGGACATCCAGGAGGCCGTTCTCGCATCGCCGTTGCAGGCCTGGACCGCGCACACGCTCACCGATCCGAAGGCGCTGCGGGCGCAGCTCGACCGCATCCGCCGCGAGCAGGTCATCGTCAGCGACCGTCAGCTCTCCGAGACCACGGTCGCGGTGGCCGCACCGGTGCGGATCGGCCGGACCGGGCCGGTCAGTGCCGCCTTGGGGATCGTCATCGCGGCGCGCGACGCGAGCCGCGCCCGCGGGCTGCGCGAGCCGCTGCTGAGGGCCGCGTCCGGCATCTCCGACGAGCTCGGACGCCGGACCCGCGCAACGGCCTGACGCCGAGAGCGCTTCCGCCTGACGGAAACGCTACTGACGGCTCGCGCTCCCGGATGCCAGCGTTCGGGGCGTTCGAGATCGCAGTCGCTCAGGAGGCGCCATGGCCGAAACCGCCATCGACACCGTCACTTCGGTTCCCGTCGCCGTCGTCGGAGCCGGTCCCGCCGGCCTGATGCTCGCGCACCTGCTGGGGCGTGCAGGGGTCGAGACGGTCGTGGTCGACACCCGTACCAGGCGGGAGATCGAGACGACGCAGCGCGCCGGCATCCTCGAGGCCGACGTGGCCCGGGACCTGGTCGACACGGGGGTCTCCGACCGGATCCTGCGCGACGGTCACGAGCACGAGGGTGTCGAGCTGCGGTTCGGTGGCCGCGCGCACCGGATCGACTTCAAGGCGCTGGTGGGTGCGTCGGTGTGGCTCTATCCGCAGACCGACGTGTTCATCGACCTGGCCGACGCGCGCGACCGGGACGGCGGGACGGTCCACTTCGGCGTCACGGGCACCGAAGTGCTCGACGTCACCACCGAGGCTCCCCGGGTCCGCTACACCGCGGCCGACGGGACCCGGCACGAGATCCGGGCGCGGTACGTCGTCGGCGCCGACGGGTCACGCAGCATGTGCCGCGACCTGGTGCCCGAGGACCGGCGCGTGCGCTACGGCAAGGAGTACCCCTTCGCCTGGTTCGGCATCCTGACCGAGGCCCCGATGAGCGCGCCCGAGCTGATCTACGCCCACTCCGGCCACGGGTTCGCGCTGATCAGCCAGCGCAGCGAAGCCGTCCAGCGGATGTACTTCCAGTGCAGCCCCGACGAGTCCGTCGACGCCTGGCCCGACGACCGGGTCTGGGACACGCTCCAGGCCAGGGTGGCCGGTGAGGACGGCTTCCGCCTCAAGGAAGGCCGCATCTTCGAGAAGACCGTGCTGCGGTTCCGCTCCTTCGTGCAGGAGCCGATGCGCTGGGGCTCGTTGGCACTCGCGGGCGACGCCGCGCACACCGTGCCGCCGACCGGCGCCCGCGGGCTCAACCTCGCGCTCCACGACGTGAAGGTGCTTGCCGAGGTCCTGCTGCGGGCGCTCGGCGAAGGCGGGGACACCGCGCTGGACGACTACCAGCCGCGTGCCCTGCAACGGGTCTGGCGGGCGCAGAACTTCTCCTTCTGGATGACCCAGCTGTTGCACACCGCGCCCGGCGGCACGCCGTACGACCTGCGGCGCCAACTCGGCGAGCTCGACAACGTGGTGGGTACTCGCGCGGGCCGCACGTATCTCGCCGAGCAGTACACCGGCTGGCCCGCCCGCGCCCAGCACTGACCCCAGACGGCCACCAGGAGAGAACGCATGATCATCGACTGCCACGGTCACTTCACCACCGCACCTCCGCAGCTGGCGCGGTGGCGGGACCGGCAGATCGCGGCTGTCGGCGACCCCGGCAACGCGCCCGACCCCGACCGCCTGGTCATCACCGACGAGGACCTGCGCCAGGCGATCGAGGGCAACCAGCTGCGCCTCATGGACGAGCGCGGCAGCGACCTGACGGTCTTCTCGCCGCGCGCCAGCTTCATGGCCCACCACATCGGTGACTTCGAGGTCTCCTCCGTGTGGGCGCGGCTCTGCAACGACCTGGTCCACCGGGTCGGCACGCTCTACCCCGGCCGCTTCGCGATGGGCGCGATGCTGCCGCAGTCGCCGGGCGTCGATCCCGCGACCTGCCTGCCCGAGCTGCGCCGTGCCGTGGAGGAGCTCGGCGCGGTGACGGTCAACCTCAACCCCGATCCGTCGGGGGGCAGGTGGACCGCGCCGCCGCTGACCGACCGTAGCTGGTACCCGATCTACGAGGCGATGGTCGAGTACGACATCCCCGCCATGATCCATGTCAGCACGTCCTGCAACCCGGCGTTCCACACCACCGGCGCCCACTACCTCAACGCCGACACGACGGCGTTCATGCAGCTGGTCCAGGGCGACCTCTTCGCCGACTTCCCGACACTGAGGTTCGTGATCCCGCACGGCGGCGGGGCGGTGCCCTACCACTGGGGCCGGTTCCGCGGCCTGGCGATGGCGCTGGGCAGGCCCGATCCCGAGGAGTTGCTGGACAACGTCTTCTTCGACACCTGCGTGTACCACCAGGCCGGCATCGACCTGCTCACCCGGGTGATCCCCAGCGGGTCCCTCCTGTTCGCCAGCGAGATGATCGGCGCGGTGCGCGACATCGACCCCCGGACCGGCCACCACTTCGACGACACGAAGCGGTACGTGGAGGCGACCCCGCACCTCTCCGGCCGGGAACGGGCAGCCGTGTACGCCGACAACGCCCTCCGCGTCTACCCCCGACTCGCCGCGCGCCTCGCCGCCGCCGGCCGCTGACCCGAGGAGAAGAGAGCATGGAGCACACCGAGATCGGTGTCGTCCACACGGCGATCACCCGCGCCGACCCCGAGGCCGTCGCCGCGCTGTCCGCCTTCGGCGTGGCGACGATCCACGAGGCCATGGGCCGCACCGGGCTGATGCGCCCCTACCTGCGTCCGGTGTACCCGAAGGCGCGTCTGTGCGGCACGGCCGTGACCGTGTTGCTGCAGCCCGGCGACAACTGGATGCTCCACGTCGCCGCGGAGCAGATCCGCGCGGGCGACGTGGTCGTCGCGGCCTGCACGACCGAGAGCGAGGACGGCTTCTTCGGCGAGCTGCTCGCGACGTCGTTCCGTGCCCGCGGCTGCGACGGCCTGGTCATCGACGGCGGCGTGCGCGACGTGGCCGACCTGGAGGGGATGGACTTCCCGGTCTTCTCCCGGGCGGTCAACGCCAAGGGCACGGTCAAGGCCACGCTCGGCTCGGTCAACGTGCCGGTGGTCTGCGGCAACGCCCTGGTGCGCCCCGGCGACGTGGTCGTGGCCGACGCCGACGGCGTCGTGGTGGTGCCGCGGGAGCGAGCCGCCGAGGTCGCCGAGGCGTCGGCCAGGCGCGAGGCGGCCGAGGAGGGCAAGCGCGCGCGGTTCCGCGCGGGCGAGCTCGGTCTGGACATCTACGGCATGCGCGGCCCGCTGGCCGGGCTCGGACTGCGTTACGAGGACTGAGACATGACCACGAACCCGACCGCGGAGTTCGAGAAGACCCCCGGCTGGCTGGACTGGTACGCGGGCCCGAGCCGCCCGCAGTTCCGACTGCCCGAGGGCGCCGTCGACGCGCACTGCCACGTCTTCGGGCCGGGGGCCGAGTTCCCCTACGCGCCCGAGCGCAAGTACACCCCCTGTGACGCCTCCAAGGGCCGGCTCCTCGCCCTGCGCGACCACCTGGGCTTCGCCCGGAACGTGGTGGTCCAGGCGACCTGCCACGGCGCCGACAACAGCGCCATGGTCGACGCCCTGCGGGCCTCGGGGGGCCTCGCCCGCGGCGTGGCGACCGTACGCCCCGGCATCTCCGAGGCGGAGCTGCGGGACCTGCACGAGGCGGGTGTCCGCGGTGTGCGCTTCAACTTCGTCAAGCGGCTCGTCGACGCGGCGCCGCGGCAGGACCTGTGGGACGTCGTCGAGCGGATCAGGCCGTTCGGCTGGCACGTCGTCGTCTACTTCGAGGCCGACGACCTCGCCGACCTGCGCGAGTTCCTCCTGTCGATCCCGGTGCCGCTGGTCGTCGACCACATGGGCAGGCCCGACGTCGGCAAGGACCCGGACGGCCCGGAGTTCGAGGCGTTCCTCGACTTCCTGCGGGCCAGGGAGGACATCTGGTGCAAGGTGAGCTGCCCGGAGAGGCTGTCGGCGAGCGGTCCGGCGGCCCTCGACGGGGAGCGGCGGGCCTACCGGGACGTCGTCCCGTTCGCCCGCCGAGTGGTCGAGGAGTTCCCCGACCGGGTGCTGTGGGGCACCGACTGGCCGCACCCGAACCTCACCGACCACATGCCCGACGACGGCCTGCTCGTCGACTTCATCCCGCACATCGCGCCGACGCCCGCGCTCCAGCAGGCGCTCCTGGTCGACAACCCCATGCGCCTGTACTGGCCGGCCGCCGACTGAACCGCCCCTGACCGCCCCATGATTGGAGGCACCACCGTGACGCTCGACAAGAGCTACAAGCTGGTCCCCGGGACGACGATCTTCGACGCCGAGCAGTCCGCCAAGGGCTACCACCTCAACCAGTTCTGCATGTCGCTGATGACGGCGGAGAACCGGGAGAGCTACCTCGCCGACGAGCGCGCCTACCTGGACGCGTGGCCGCTGCGGGAGGAGCAGAAGCGGGCGCTGCTCGACCGGGACCTCAACGCCGCGATCCGCGAGGGCGGCAACATCTACTTCCTGGCCAAGTGGGGTGCGACGCTCGGGCTGTCGTTCCAGCAGATGGCCGGGTCGATGACCGGAATGACCGAGCAGGAGTACCGCGACATGATGGTCGGCGGCGGTCGCTCCATCGCCGGCAACCGGATCGACCGCGCCGTCCTCGAAGCGGCGCACACCGACCGGCGTTCGCCGAAGGGGCGGGCCACCGTCACCGGGGCGGTGTTCACCTCGCACGTACCGGCGATCGGCGCGGCGATGGACCACCACAAGACCGACGAGCCCTACTGGCGGCCGGTGTTCGAGGGCTACGAGTTCTCCAAGCGGTGGGAGCGGGAGAACGTCCCCGACGTGATCCTCCTGGTCTACAACGACCACGCCTCCACCTTCGACCTGTCGCTGGTCCCGACCTTCGTGCTCGGCACCGGTGCGGCCTACCCCACCGCGGACGAGGGCTACGGACCCCGGCCGGTTCCCGGCATCGAGGGCGATCCGGAGCTGGCCGCGCACATCGCGCACGCGCTGATCCAGGACGACTTCGACCTCACCCTCGCCAACGAGATGACCGTCGACCACGGGCTGACCGTCCCGCTGTCGTTGATGTTCGGCGACGTCGAGCGGTGGCCGTGCAAGGTGATCCCGTTCCACGTCAACGTGGTGCAGTACCCGGTGCCTTCGGGCGCGCGGTGCTTCCGGCTCGGCCAGGCGCTGCGCAGGGCGATCGAGTCCTACGACAGGCCGCTGAAGGTCCAGGTGTGGGGCACCGGGGGGATGAGCCACCAGTTGCAGGGCCCGCGCGCCGGTCTGATCAACCGGGAGTGGGACAACGCCTTCCTGGACCGGCTGGTCGCGGATCCGGAGGGCCTGTCCCGGGTGCCGCACCTGGAGTACGTCGAGGAGGCCGGCTCGGAGGGCATCGAGCTGGTCATGTGGCTGATCGCCCGCGGGGCGATGAGCGACGTCGACGGATCCGGCAGGACAGAGGTCAAGCACCGCTTCTACCACGTGCCGGCGTCCAACACCGCCGTCGGCCACCTGATTCTCGAGAACCACCCGCAGGGCGAGACGCCCGGCGCTAAGGAGTGACATGACTGACGAGCAGACCGTCCGGATCGCCCTGGTCGGCGGCGGTGCGTTCGGCGCCAAGCACGCGGCCGCGCTGCGGCGGATCGAGGGCGTCGAGGTGACCGCCGTCGTGAGCAGCACGCTCGAACGGGCCCGGCGGTTCGCCGAGGAGCAGGGTGCGGGCCGTGCCGTCGCGAGCCTCGAGGAGGCGCTGGCGGCGGACGACGTCGACGCCGTCGTCCTCGCCACGCCCACCCCGATGCACGCCGCCCAGACGCTCGCCTGCCTGGAGGCCGGCAAGCACGTCCAGGTCGAGATCCCCTTGGCGGCCTCGCCGGCCGACGCCGAGGCGTGCCACGCGGCGCAGCAGCGCACCGGCCTGGTCGCCATGGTGGGGCACACGCGGCGCTTCAACCCCAGCCACCAGTGGGTGCGGCAGCGGATCCAGGCCGGGGACTACCGGATCCAGCAGATGGACGTGCAGACCTACTTCTTCCGCCGGGAGAACCTCAACGCACTCGGTCAGGCGCGCTCCTGGACCGACCACCTGCTGTGGCACCACGCCGCGCACACCGTCGACCTGTTCGCCTACCAGACCGGGTCGCCGATCGTGCAGGCCAACGCGATCCAGGGGCCGATCCACCCCGAGCTCGGGATCGCGATGGACATGTCCGTCCAACTGCGCGCGGAGAACGGTGCCATCTGCACACTGTCGCTGTCGTTCAACAACGACGGGCCGCTCGGCACCTTCTTCCGCTACATCGGCGACACCGGCACCTACATCGCGCGCTACGACGACCTGGTGACCGGGAAGGACGAGCCGATCGACGTGAGCGCGGTCGACGTCTCGATGGACGGCATCGAGCTGCAGGACCGCGAGTTCGTCGCCGCCATCCGCGAGGGTCGCGAGCCGAACGCGTCCATCGCCCAGGTGCTGAACTGCTACCGGACGCTGGCTTCCCTCGAAGAGCAGCTGGCCGCCGCCGGGGCGTGACCACGGTAGGACGGCGAAAGGGGCCGCGTCTCCTCCTCGGAGACGCGGCCCCTTCCTCGTGTTCCCGCGAGGGTGCGGGGACTCAGGCGTAGAAGCGGGAGACGCTCTGCAGGACCGCCGCCGGCTTCGGGCCGCCCTCGATCTCGATGGCGCCGTCGACGGTGATCTGCAGGCCGCCCGGGACCTCCTCGACCTCCGCCAGGCGCGCGGCCAGGCGGATCCGGGCGCCGACCTTGACCGGGGCGGGGAAGCGGACCTTGTTCAGCCCGTAGTTGACCTTGGTGGCGACGCCCTCCACCTCCAGCAACTCGGTGAAGAACGGGATGAACAGGGAGAGCGTCAGGTAGCCGTGGGCGATCGGCGCGCCGAAGGGGCCGGCGGCCGCGCGCTCGGGGTCGGTGTGGATCCACTGGTGGTCGTCGGTGGCGTCGGCGAAGACGTTCACCCGGTCCTGGGTGACCTCGAGCCAGGCGCTGGTGCCGAGGTCGGCGCCGGCCAGCGACTTGAGCTCGTCGAGGCCGTTGACGGTGAGGGCCATGCGGTGGTGCTGCCTTTCGGTCGGTCAGCTGCCGTGCTGGGCGCGGAGCTGGTGCTTGAGGATCTTTCCGGAGGCGGTGCGCGGCAACGCCGCCGTCACCACCACGGACTTGGGGAGCTTGTACCTGGCCAGCGAGCCGGCCAGGTCGGCGAGCAGTTGCTCGGGGTCGAGGTCGGCGCCGGGTTCGGGGACGACGAGGGCGCGGCCGACCTCGCCCCACTTCGCGTCGGGAACGCCGATGACGGCGCACTCGGCGACACCGGGGAGGGCCAGCAACGCGTCCTCGACCTCGGCCGGGTAGACGTTCTCCCCGCCGGAGATGTACATGTCCTTGATCCGGTCGGCGATGGTGACGAAGCCGTCCGCGTCCGTACGGGCGGCGTCGCCGCTGCGGAACCAACCGTCGGTGAAGGCGGCGGTGCTGGCGTCGGGCAGTCCCCAGTACCCGGGGCTGACGTTCGGGCCGCGGACGACGATCTCGCCCAGTTCCCCGGCCCGGGCCTCCCGCCCCTCCGGGCCGAGCACGCGCACGTCGGTGAAGAAGTGCGGGACACCGGCGGAGCCGGCCTTGGCCACGGCGTGCTCGGCGTCGAGGAAGAGCACTCCGGGGGCGGCCTCGGTCATGCCGTAGCCCTGGCAGAAGGTGAGGCCGCGGCGCTGGTAGACCTCGATCAGCGACGTCGGCACGGGTGCGCCGCCACAGTTCAGCAGGCGCAGGCTGCTCAGGTCGGCCTGTGCCCAGCCCGGCTGTCGGGCCACCAGGTCGAACATGGTCGGGACGCCGAACATGACCGAGATGCGCTCGTGTTCGATCAGGTCCAGCGTTCCGGCGGCGTCGAAGGACTCGACCAGGAGCAGGGCGCCGCCCTTGAGCAGGACCGGCAGCGCCAGCATCCCGAGGGCTCCGGAGTGGAACAGCGGGGCGGAGACCAGGGCGCGGTCGTCGGAGACCAGGTCGTAGTCGAGGAGGACGTTGACGGAGTTCCAGGTGAGGTTGCCGTGGGTGAGCATCGCACCCTTGGGACGACCGGTGGTGCCCGAGGTGTACATGATGACGCAGGTGTCGTCGGGCGTCACCGGTTCGTCGATCGGGAGGGGATCGACGGCGGCGAGCCGCGCCTCGTAGTCGGGGCCGATCTCGACCGTGAGCGGGACGCCCGGACCGACCTGTCCGGCGCAGGAGGTGGCGTGGATCAGCGCCTTGGCGCCGCAGTCGTCGAGCTGGTACGCGATCTCGGGTGCGGTGAGGCGGGTGTTGAGCGGGACGAACAGGGCGCCGAGCAGGCCGGCCGCGAAGAGCGTCTCCAGGTAGCTGGGGTGGTTCGGGCCGAGGTAGGCGACACGGTCGCCGCGCCGCACGCCCGCGCCCCGCAGCGCATGGGCGAGCCGGGTGGCGCGCTCGTACAGGTCGGCGTAGCTGATGCGGCGTCCGTCGTGGACGAGCGCGGTGCGGTGGGGGGTCTTCCGGGCGCGGCGGGCGGGCCAGGAGCCGAGTCCCTGGTTGCGCATGGGTGGGTGCCCTCTCAGCTGAGCCCGAGCAGGCGGGCGGCGTTGTCCTTGAGGATCTTGGGCCTGACGGCGTCCTTGATCGGCAGCTTGTCGAAGTCGGCGAGCCAGCGGTCCGGGGTGAGCACCGGGTAGTCGGAGCCGAAGAGCACCTTGTCCTGGAGCAGCGAGTTGGCGTACTGCACCAGCTGCGGCGGGAAGTACTTCGGCGACCAGCCGGACAGGTCGATGTGGACGCCGGGCTTGTGCGTGGCCACGGCGAGCGCCTCGTCCTGCCAGGGGAAGGAGGGGTGCGCCAGAATGATCTTCAGGTGCGGGAAGTCGGCGGCGACGTCGTCGACGTGCATCGGGTTGGAGTACTTGAGCCGGATTCCACCGCCCCCGGGGACGCCCGCGCCGATGCCGGTCTGGCCGGTGTGGAAGAGCGCGACGGTGCCGGTCTCCTCGATCAGCTCGTAGAGCGGGTAGGCGAGGCGGTCGTTCGGGAAGAAGCCCTGGATGCTGGGGTGGAACTTGAAACCCCTGACTCCGTACTCCTCGACCAGCCGCCGGGCCTGGCGGACACCGGCCTTGCCGCGGAACGGGTCGACGGAGGCGAAGGGGATCAGCACGTCCGCGTTGGCGGCGGCCGCCTCGGCGACCTCCTCGTTCGGGACCGGCGGTGTGCCGGTGGCGTGCTCGGCGTCGACGGTGAAGACGACGGCGGCCATGCGGCGCTCGCGGTAGTAGGCGGCCATCTCGGGCAGGGTCGGCTTGCGGGAGCCTTCGACCTTGAAGTAGCCGCTGGAGGCGTCGTGCAGGTGCTCGGCGAGGGAGGCCTGGCCGTTCGCGGAGACCTCGGCGTGCGTGTGCACGTCGATGGCGGTCAGCTCACTGACGTTCACTGACCGCTCCCGGCGGGGACGGCGGGCGCGGGGATGCCGACGGTCTGCGGCTCACGGCCGACCGAGGTGGCCCAGGTCGCGGCGATGGCCTCGGGGGTCCAGCCGCCGTCCGCGTAGGCGACCGCGGTCTCCTGCGGGTGGGACCACAGGGCCAGCTTGTCGCCACCGATGCCGATGCACTGGCCGGTGATGCCGCGGGCCGCGTCCGAGGCGAGGAAGGGGACGAGGGCCGCGCAGTCCTCGGCGGTGCCGAAACCCTCGCCCTTGCGCAGGAAGTCGGGCAGCGGCCGGCCCTGCTTCATCGCCTCGATGAAGGGGGCGAACACGGGGATGGTCTCGGTCATGGCGGTGGCGGCCACCGGCACGACCGCGTTGACCGTGATGCCGTTGCGCGCGAGCTCCATGGACCAGGTGCGGACCATGGCGGCGATGCCGGCCTTGGCGGCGGCGTAGTTGGTCTGGCCGAAGTTGCCGCGCTGCCCGGCCGGGGAGCCGATCATGATCAGGCTGCCGCCCTCGCCCTGCTCGCGCATCCGGATCGCGGCGGCGCGGGCACAGGTGAACGTGCCGCGCAGATGGGTGGCGACGACCGCGTCGAAGTCCTCGTCGGTCATCTTCCACAGCACCTTGTCACGCAGGATGCCGGCGTTGGTCACCAGCACGTCCAGCCGGCCGAACTCGGCCACCGCGCGGTCGACCAGCGCCTGCGCCGCCTCGCTCGTGCCCACGGCGACGGCCTCGGCGACGGCGCGGCCGCCGGCTTCGGTGATGGACTTCGCGGCCTGCTCGGCGACGTCGCCGTCGAGGTCGTTGACGACGACGGCGGCTCCGGCCCGGGCGAGAGCGGTGGCGTAGGCGAGGCCGAGCCCGCGGCCGCTGCCGGTGACGACGGCGACCTTGCCGGTGAGGTCGATCGATTCGGGGAAGGTTTCGTGGCTCATGGCAATTGAAGGTAAGAGCAATCATTGTTGTCGTCAATGGTTGTTGTCGGCCGTGATTCTGCGGCATGATCTTCCGCATGAGTGACGAGCCATGGATGCACGGCCTCCACACGGACACCGGCTACCTGCTGTACCGGCTGGGCCTGCAGGCCGGCAGCCTCTTCAACGGCAGCCTGGAGCAGTACGGCCTGCGCCTGCGCCACTATGCCGTGCTGCGCTACCTCGCCACCGTCGAGGGGGCGCGCCAGCGCGAACTCGCCGACCGCCTCGGCTACGACCCCAGCGCGATCGTCTCCCTCCTCGACGACCTTCAGCGGCTCGGACTCGCCGAACGCCGGCCCGACCCGGGCGACCGCCGCACCCGCATCGTCGTCCTGACGGAGGCGGGGCGGGACCTGCTCCGCGACAGCGAGCAGGACAGCGTGCGGGTGACGGACACCCTCCTCGCCCCACTCGAAGCCGCGCAGCGGGACGAACTGCACGCCCTGCTCCTGCGCATCGCCGAACCCGACAGGCGCTGACCCGCCCCGGGCGGACCGCGAAGCCGGACGGCGCGCGCAGCGAGGGCGCCCCCGGGCCCCTCGCGCGAAGGGCTCGCGGGTGAGGGGCCAGGGGGCGGTGTGGTGGACGAACTCGTGTGTGCCGCTTCGGGGTTCGGGCGGGGTGGCGCCCTGCGTCCCGTGAGGGTCAGGCCGGGCGGGGGAGGTAGGCCAGGCCGTGGGCGCCCGGGTCGGCGAGCTTGGGGATGGTCAGGCGGGAGACGGGGGTGAGGGTGGCCAGGTCGATGACGTCGACGGTGGAGGAGACGACGCTGGCGACGTAGGCGAGGGCGCCGTCCGGGGAGGAGGTGATGGTGAGGGGGAAGAGGCCCACCTCGACGGAGCCGAGGCGGCGATGGTCGTCGGCGGCGAACACGGTGAGCCGACCGGTGAGTTGGCGGCCCAGGGCGTTCTCCGGGTCGGGAGCCAGCCGGACCTCGCCGGCCAGCAGTCGGCCGGTCGAGGTGAGGTGGACCGGCAGGGCGGGGGAGTCCGTCGGGAGGACGGCCGTGACGGTCGCGGTCGGGACGTCGATGACGCGGATGCCGGGGGCCGCGCCGGGCGCGGTGGTGGTGGAGAGGTACGGGCCGGCGGCGTAGACCCGGGTGCCGTCGGGGGAGACGGCCAGCCCCTCGCTGCCGGGGACCTCCACCTTGGCGGTCAGAACGCCCTTGTCGAGGTCCACGACCGAGACGAAGGGCGCCTCCTTGTTGGTGGCGAAGCCGGTCCGGCCGTCCGGCGAGATGGCGAACCAGTGCGGACCGGGGGCGTCGGTGTCGATCCGGCCGAGCGGGCGACGGGTCTCGGTGTCGATCACCACGACGCCGCCGGGGCGGTCCTCGCCGCCCTCGACGCTGACGTAGAGGCGGCCCCGGGCGGCGTCCAACGCGAGCCCGTGCGGGCCGTGTTCGGGGGCGAGGTCGATCACGTCGACGATCCGGCGGGTGTCGGCGTCGATGACGGTCAGTTCGGTGCGGCGGCCGCTGTTGGCGTGGTAGTAGCCCGAGTGGTACGCGCTGCTGCACCAGAGCAGCCGCCGGGTCGGGTCGAAGCACAACTCGTGCGGCTCGGCGAGGATTTCGACGGTGTCGAGGTGCCGGTCGTCGGCGGCGTCGAAGAACGAGACGGTCGGGCCGCTCTGACTGACGACGGCGAGGACGTCACCGGCGCGGTCGGCGCGGTCGGCGCGGTCGGTGCGGTCGATGTGGGAGGGCTGGGGCATGTGAGGACTCCTCAGGGAGGGCTTCGCGGTCATCCCGATCGTTCCTCGGCGGCCCCCGCGGGAACAATGCAAGGATCGGCATCGGATAGTTGCCCAGAACGCAAAGACACAGTTCAGGAGGGTGTGATCGATGGATCTCAATCTGCTGCGGGCCCTGGACGCCCTGCTCCAGGAGAACAGCGTCACCCGCGCGGCCGAGCGGCTCGGCACCTCGCCGGCGGCGGTCAGCCGGATGCTGGCCCGCCTGCGCCGCGCCGTCGAGGACCCGCTGCTGGTGCGCGCCGGGCAGGGGCTCGTCCCGACCCCGCGGGCGCTCGAACTGCGGGAGGAGGTGGGCGCGTTGCTGCGCGGCTGTGACAGCGTGCTGCGTCCCGGCGCCGGGTTCGACCCCGTGCACCTGGACCGCACCTTCACGGTGCAGGCCGGCGAGCTGATGCTGGTGCGGGTGGCCGGCGCGCTCGCCGAGCGGGTACGGGCCGAGGCGCCCCGGGTGGACGTGGTGTTCCTGTCGGAGACCCTGGAAGGCGGCCCGGCGCTTCGGCAGGGCCTGGTGGACGTCGAACTGGGCGTGCTCGGACACCTGGACCCGGAGGTCCGCACCCGCCGGCTGCTGACCGCCCCGCTGGTCGGTCTCGCCCGCAGCGGCCACCCGCTGTTCGACGGCCGTCGGATCACCGCCCGGCGCTTCGCCGCCGCCGACCACATCGGCGTCTCCCGGCGCGGCAAGCGGCTCGGCCCGATCGACACCGCGTTGGCCGGGCTCGGGCTGCGGCGCCGGGTGGCGGTCATCGTGCCGAGCCACACCGGCGCCATGCTGCTGACCCGGGACAGCGACCTGATCACCCTCGTCCCGGCCGACTGGCTGCCGGACACCATCGCCGCGCTGGGCCTGCGCACCTTCCCGATCCCGCTCGAACTCGCCCCGCTGGAGCTGGGGATGGCCTGGCACCCGCGCAACTCGGCCGACCCGGGCCACCGCTGGTTCCGCGAGCACGTGGCGGCCGCGGTGCTGGGCGCGGGGGCGGACGCCGGGTCGGAGGTGGACGCCGGGTCGGGTGTGGGGCCGGGCGACACGGAGTGAACCGGGAGGGTGGACGCGGCGCCCCGGCTCGGTCCCCGGCGTGAGGTCGGGATACCCTGCCGGGGTACGAACGGGCGGCGAGGACGGGAGGCGGGGATGCTGCGGTTGCGGCCGTCCGGCCCGCCGGTGCCGTGGGCGCCGCGCCTGCTGCTGCTCGCCGCACTCCTGCTCGGCATCGTGACCATGCACACCCTCGGCCATCCGGGCGGTGCGCACGGCGGATCGGGCGGCTCCGGCGGGCACGAGGGCCCGGGGACGCACGCCTCCGCGATGCACCAGGCGGGCGCCGTCCACCGGGCACCGGCCGCCGAGCCCGTGCACGACTCCGCCGCCTCAGCCCTCGACTCCGCCGCCCTCACGGCCGACCCGGCCGCCTCAGCGCTCGGCCCCGTCGTCTCCGCGGTCGACCCCGCAGCCCCCGGCGGCATGGACCCGATGGCGGTCTGCCTCGCCGTCCTGGCCGGCTGGACGCTGGTGCTGTTCCTCACCGGCGCACTGCTGCGCCGCAGCGGCGCCGCCGCCGCCGAGGTCCGGGCCCGGCTGCTGCGGGCCGTCCGCGCGCTGCCCCCGCCCGGGGGCGGGCGGATACTCCTCACCCGACTTTCGGTGCTGCGTCAGTAGGCGCGCGCCCGCCGTCCCGTGCCCGCGCCCGCTCAGGGGTGCCCGCGCGCACATCCACGCGCCCGCGCGCACATCCACGCGCCCGCTCGCTCCCCACGGCGCCCGCGCACGGAACGGCCGACGCGACGTCCTGCACACCCACTCACCGCACGAGGTGTACTCCGCCATGCGCACACCCACCCGTCGCACCGTTCTCGGCGCCGCGCTCGCCGCCGCCGGGACCGGACTGCTCACCGCCTGCTCCTCCGGCTCCATGAAGGGCATGGACCACGCCGGAATGAACCACGGCTCCACGACCGGGACGAGCGCCCCCGCCGGTGCCCCGGCCGGCGCGTCCGCCGCCCCGGCCGGCTACCTCTCCCCGAACGGCCCCGAGGTCGCCGCCGCCGAAGCCCGGCGCAACCCCGGCCCGGAGCGGAAGGTCGCGCTCACCGCCACCGAGACCACCCTCGACCTCGGCGGCCGCACCGTCCGCAGCTGGGCGTACGGCGACCGCCTGCCCGGCCAGGAGGTGCGCGCCACCCTGGGTGACACCCTCGCCGTCACCCTGGCCAACCACCTCCCGCAGTCCACCTCGCTGCACTGGCACGGCCTCGCGCTGCGCAACGACATGGACGGCGTGCCGGGCGTGACCCAGGCCGACATCCGGCCCGGCGCCTCGTTCGAGTACCGCTTCGCGCTCTCCCACCCGGGCACGTACTGGTTCCACCCGCACTCCGGCGTCCAGCAGGACCGCGGCCTGTACGCCCCGCTGATCGTCGAGGACCCCAAGGAGCCGCTGGCCTACGACAGGGAGTGGGTGGTCGTCCTGGACGACTGGGTGGACGGCGTCGACGGCAGCACTCCGGACGCCGTCCTCGCCGAACTCGCCCAGGGCATGGGCGGGATGGACCACTCGGGCGGCTCCGGCCACGACATGTCCGGGATGTCCGGCCACGACATGTCGGGAATGCCGGGAATGTCCGGCGCGGGGAGCGCCCCGAGCGGCGCCGCCGCCCCCGGCCGGATGCTGGTGGGCGCCCGGAGCCCGCTGCTGGGCGGCGACGCCGGCGACGTCGCGTACCCGTTCCACCTGGTCAACGGCAGGCTCGCCACCGCGCCCGAGACCTTCACCGCCAAGCCCGGAGACCGGATCCGGATCCGGCTGGTCAACGCGGGTGGCGACACCGCCTACCGGGTCGCCCTCGGCGGCCACGAGCTGACCGTCACCCACACCGACGGCTTCCCGGTCGAACCGGCCGCCACCCAGGCGCTGCTGCTCGGCATGGGCGAGCGCTACGACGTGCTGGTCACCGCCGGGGACGGTGTCTTCCCGCTGACCGCCCTGGCCGAGGGCAAGAACGCCACGGCCCTGGCCGTGCTGCGCACCGGCGGTGGCTCCGCGCCCGATGCCGCCGTCCGCCCGGCCGAGCTGGACGGCCGGCTGCTCACCGCCGGGCAGCTCAAGGCGGCCCCGGGCGTCCGGCTGCCCGCCAAGGCGCCGGACCGCACCGTGACGCTGGAACTCACCGGCGGGATGGCGAAGGCCGACTGGGCGTTCAACGGCCGCAGGTACGACCCGGCGCAGCGCTACCCGGTGGCGGCGGGCGAGCGGGTGCGGCTGGAGTTCCGCAACAGCACCACCATGTGGCACCCCGTCCACCTGCACGGCCACAGCTTCGCGCTGCCCGGCGACGGCCCGCGCAAGGACACCGCGATCGTGCTGCCGGGTACGACCCTGGCCGTCGACTTCGACGCGGACAACCCGGGTCTGTGGATGGTGCACTGCCACAACGTCTACCACGCGGAGACGGGCATGATGACCGTCCTCGGCTACCGGGCCTGACCCCGGGCTCCCCCCCCCCGCGCGGGAATTGGCCCGGAGTTTCACGCCGGAGGGGCCCCGAACCGCCAGTCGGTTCGGGGTCCCCGCGTTCGAGACACCCGGCTCGCCGCGCCGTGCCACCTGGCCTGCCGGCCCGTGCCCGCCGGCCTGCCGAACCGCGCTGCCGGGCCCCCGCGTCGCGCTGCCGGGCCCCCCGCGTCGCGCCCCCCGCGCCGGCCTGCGCGGCCATGACGTTTTCTTAACGCGGGCCGATAGCGGATTCTTAACGCCCGTCGCATAGCCTGTCGCATCGCCGTCGTTCGACGGCGTTTTACGGGGTCTTTAAACAAGAGGTGCAAGGTGGTTTCGTCGGGTTCGACGGAGACGGCGGAGTCGGATGCGCCGTCGGCGCGAATACGCCTCCGCAGCTGGTTGCTGGAGGACGTGAACGCGGAGAAGCCCGCGCAGCGGTCCGCCGTGGAGGGCGCCCCGGAGGAGTCACCCGAGGGCGCCGGCGCGGCGGCGGGGGATTCCGCCGCGCACGCCGGCCAGCGCTGGTGGCGCGTGATGTGCCTGACCGGCCTGGACTACTTCTCCACGCTCGGCTACCAGCCGGGCATCGCCGCCCTGGCCGCGGGCGTGCTGTCGCCGATCGCCACCATCGTGCTGGTGGTCGTCACCCTGCTGGGCGCGCTGCCGGTCTACCGGCGGGTGGCCAAGGAGAGCCCGCACGGCGAGGGTTCGATCGCGATGCTGGAGCGGCTGCTGTCGTTCTGGAAGGGCAAGCTGTTCGTCCTCGCGCTGCTCGGCTTCGCGGCCACGGACTTCCTGATCACCATCACGCTGTCCGCCGCAGACGCGAGTGCGCACCTGGTGGAGAACCCGCACCTCACCAGCCTCCTCGGCAACAAGCAGGTGCTGATCACGATGATCATGATCGCGCTGCTCGGCGCGGTCTTCCTCAAGGGGTTCAGCGAGGCGATCGGCCTGGCGGTGCTCCTGGTCGGGACCTACCTGGTGCTGAACGTGGTCGTGGTGGCCGTCGGCCTCTGGAAGATCATCGAGGCGCCGCACGTGGTCACCGACTGGACGGACGCGCTGACCGCCCAGCACGGCAATCCGATCATCATGGTCGGCGTGGCCCTGGTGACCTTCCCGAAGCTGGCGCTCGGCCTGTCCGGCTTCGAGACCGGCGTCGCCGTGATGCCGCACATCAAGGGCGGCCCGGACGACACCGAGGCGAACCCGGCCGGCCGGATCCGCGGCACCCGCAAGCTGCTGACCACCTCCGCCGTGATCATGAGCTGCTTCCTGATCGCCACCAGCTTCATCACCACGCTGCTCATCCCGGCCGACCAGTTCAAGGCGGGCGGCGAGGCCAACGGCCGCGCCCTGGCGTACCTGGCGCACGAGTACCTGGGCGGCACCTTCGGCAGCGTCTACGACCTCTCCACCATCGCGATCCTCTGGTTCGCCGGAGCCTCCGCGATGGCGGGCATGCTCAACCTGCTGCCCCGCTACCTGCCCCGCTACGGCATGGCCCCGCACTGGGCGCGCGCGGTGCGCCCGATGGTGATCGTGCTGACCCTGATCGGCTTCCTGGTCACCTGGATCTTCGACGCGGACGTGGACGCCCAGGGCGGCGCGTACGCCACCGGTGTGCTGGTGCTGATCAGCTCCGCCGCCATCGCGGTGACCATCGCCGCGTACCGGAAGCGCGAGCGCGGCTGGACCATCGCCTTCGCGGTCATCTCGGCGATCTTCCTCTACACCACCGTGCTGAACTGCCTGGAGCGGCCGGACGGCCTGAAGATCGGTGCCTGCTTCATCGCCGGCATCATCCTGGTCTCGCTGCTCTCCCGGCTGCGCCGCGCCTTCGAGCTGCGCGTCACCAACGTGGCCATGGACGACGTGGCGGAACGTTTCATCAGGGACTACGCGCACCGCCCGCTGCGGCTGATCGCCAACGAGCCGAGCAACCGTGACATCGCCGAGTACCGCGACAAGATCCGCCAGATCCGCGCCGACAACGACATCCCCGGCGAGGACGACCTGGTCTTCGTCGAGGTGACCGTCCGCGACGCCTCCGACTTCGAGGCCGAGCTCACGGTGCGCGGCGAGGTGCTGCACGGCCGCTACCGGGTGCTCACCCTGGAGAGCTCCAGCATCCCCAACGCGCTCGCCGCGCTGGCGCTGAACATCCGGGACCGCACCGGGCAGCAGCCGCACCTCTACTTCGAGTGGACCGAGGGCAGCCCCTTCGCCCAGTTCCTGCGGTTCTTCCTGTTCGGGCAGGGCGAGGTCGCGCCGGTCACCCGGGAGGTGCTGCGCGAGGCCGAACCGGACCGCTCGCGCCGCCCGCGCGTCCACGTCGGCTGACCGGCGGTCCGTCCGCCGGCCGTGGCCCGTCCGACCGGGCCCGGCTGCCACGGTCCGTCCGACCTGACCCGACCTGACCCGACCCGAACCGAACCGAACCGAACCGGTCCATCCGGCCCGGCCCGCCCGCTCCGAGTGTGGGGGCGGGCCGTCGGTGTCCCCCGGGGGGAACGACGGACCGCCGCCCGCGCCGGGGGGGGCGCGGGGGGCGGATCGGTGGGACGGGAAAGGGTGGGTGGGGACAGGACGGGTGGGCTCAGGACGGGAGGTCGAGGACCAGGCCGGGCTCGATGAGATCCGGGTCCTCGCCGACCGCGTCGCGGTTGAGTTCGTAGAGCGCGGGCCAGCCGCCGGGGAGGCGCAGCCGTTCGGCGATGTCGCCGAGGGTGTCGTACTCCCGGACGGTGTAGGTGCCGTCCTCCGAGACGGCCCTGGCCGGGACGGCGGACCGCGGCGGTACGGCGCCCTCGCGGCCGTGGCCGCGGACGGCGCGGGCGCCGCAGACGGGCCAGGGGGAGAGCCCGCGGTGGTCGGCGAGGTGCTCGGCGACGGCGATCTGCTGCTCGCGGGTGGCGAGGTCGGCACGCGGTGCGTAGGCGAGGCCGCCGTTCTCCCGCCACGTGGGCTGGTCGAACTGGAGGCCGCCGTAGTAGCCGTTGCCGGTGTTGATGCGCCAGTTGCCGGTGCTCTCGCAGGCCGCCACGCGGTCCCAGTCGTACGGGCCGCGGTCGGCCCTTCCGGAGCCGGGTCCGCCGGCGCGGCCCGGTGGCGCGGCGTGGGCCGCGGGGGCGACGGCGAAGGCCACGGTGAGGGCGCAGAGCGCGGTCGGGACGATACGGCGCAGACAGACGGTGGGAGGCATGGGCGGCTCTCGGGCTGGGGGACAGAACCTGCGTCGTCCGCGGACGGCGCCCTTCCACCCATGCACGCCGGACGGGGTGTTCCGGCGCCGACACGTCGGGCAGGTCACCCGCACGGCGGCCCGGTACCACCTCGCCGGCCCGCGGCCGAACGGCCGTCACCCCCGTCACCGGCCCCCGATCCACAGTGGCCCCGGACGTTCCTCGAAGAAGGGTGCGAACGATGACGATCGGTCAGTGCGCCGCGCGGGCCGAGCTGGGCGTGATCGGCGGCTCAGGGCTGTACGCGCTGCTGGACGACGTGACCGAGCTGCGGGTCGACACGCCGTACGGGCCGCCGAGCGACGCGCTGTCCCTGGGCGGGGTGGCCGGCCGCAGGGTCGCCTTCCTGCCCAGTGCGGCGCCCGCCGCCTGAGCTCCGGCGGCACCGCCAAACAGCTCGCCGGATTCGCCACCGCCCCGCTGCGCCGCCCCGCCCCGCACGTCCACCTCGGCGCCCCGCTCCACCTGCCCGGCGACGTCGCCGAGGCCACCGCCGCCGCCCACCGCGCCGTCACCACCGCCTGGCGCACCGCGCGGCGGCGGTGCCCAGGGCCGGGGTGGGGTCGTGGGGCCGCGTGCGACACGTCACGGATGGCGTGATCCGTGGCAACTTCCCTCCGGGCGCCGCAGCGAGGCCGGCCGGCGGCAGGTGCTCGGGCTGTCCGGGCGGCCGGTGATCGGCCCGCAGGCCGGGCGCCCGCCGGTCGCGGACCGGCACCGGGAGTGGCACGTGCGGCAGGTGTTCCACGGCTCTCCGCGCCGACCGGTGGGCCGGGAGGCGGCGTTGGTCTAGCCGGGAAGGAGGCGGCCGAGGTGGTAGCGCAGGATGCCGGTCGCCTCGTCCGCCGTCCGCTGGCCGAGCAGGACGCTCAGGCCGAGGCCGGCCGAGACGGCGAGCAGGACGACGGCCTCCTGGCACGGGTCCAGTCGCGGATCGGCGTCCCCGGCCTGCTGGGCCGCCGCCAGCCGGGCGGCGAGGAAGGCCTCCATCTCGTTGGGTGCGGCGAGGAACGGCTGCCCGCCGAGCGCCGGGTCGGTGACGGAGAGCACCGCGTACTCGGTGTGGATGAGGTGGAAGGCCCGGCTCTCCTCGTCGGTGGGGACGGCTTCGAGCAGGACGGCCTCGATGATGCCGCGCGGGTCGGTGGCGGCGCCGCTCGCGCGGACGCGCTGCTGGACCCGCTCGCCCATGCGGGTCGTCAGTCGGGCCATGGCGGCGAGGAGCAGCTGCTCCTTGGTGTCGAAGTAGTACTGCACGAGGCGCACCGAGACGCCCGCCTCGACCGCCACGGACCGCATGGTGACGGAGTGCAGGCCGCTGCTCGCCGCTGAGCGGAGCAGCGCGTCGATGATGTGGGCGCGCCGTTCCTCGTGGTCCACCAGCTTCGGCATCGGGTTCCTTCCGGATGTTTTTGTGGTACAACCATACCATCAAAAGAGGGAGGGCATCATGACCAGAACCAGCGTCGGACACTTCGTCAGCGAGGCGGCCCGGGCGAAGTTCCTCGACGCGTACGACCGGGCGATGGAACTGTGGCCGAGCCCGCGCCAGGAGCTCGACGTCGAGACCGCGTACGGAACCGTTCACGTGCACCGCTACGGCGCGACGACCGGCGAACCGATCGTGCTGCTGCACGGCCATTGCGGACACCCGTCCAACTGGCACCCGCAGATGGCGGAGTTGGGGGAGCGGCACCCCGTCTACGCGGTCTCCACCCTGGACGACCCCGGGCGCAGCGTGCAGCGCGCCGTCGCGGCCGGGCCGGAGGAGAACGCGGCCTGGCTGGGGGAGGTGCTGGCCGGCCTCGGGCTGGAACGGGTGCACCTGGTCGGGGTCTCGTACGGCGGCTGGCTGGCGCTCAACCAGGCGATCCGCGCGCCCGAACGGCTGGCCTCCGTCGTGCCGCTCGACCCGGGCGGGATCGAGAAGGTGCCCGCGCGGTTCTACGTCCACATGGTCGGCGGGCTGTTCGGGATGCTCGCCCCGCGCCGACTGCGGCCGGCGGTCGGGCGGCTGCTGGCGAACCCGGCGCTGAGCGCGCCGCGCGAGATGATCGCACCGATGATGCTCGCGATGCGCGGCTACAAGCCGAGCAGCCGTCCGGCCGCCCGGCCGTTCACGGACGAGGAGTTGGCGTCCATCCGGGTGCCCGTGCTGGTGCTGGTGGGCCGGCGCAGCGCACTGCTGCGCCCGCGCCGGGTCGTCGAGCGGGTGACGCGGCTGATCCCGGGCGTGCGGTCGGAGATCGTCGAGAAGGCCGGGCACGGGCTCAACCTGGAGCGGCCCGAGCTGGTCAACGAGCGGCTGCTGGGCTTCGTCGGCGTCGCCGGGCGGTAGGACACGAAGGCCCGAAGGGCCCCCACACGCGGCGGAGGGCCCTTCGGGGTGCCTCGTGGTGCGTCAGGAGAACAGGCGGGCGTCGTTGTTCGCGGCACTGTTGAGCGAGCCCGCGTACCCCGATCCGTAGGCCACCCAGAGGCCGTCGCTGATCCTGCTGACCCACACCGTGTGGTCGGTGTTGTTCACGATCGAGGCGGCGTTCTGGTACATCGTCACCCCGTAGCCGGAGCCGTTCGCGTAGCGGGCGAACGTGTAGTTGTGCAGGTCGAGGTTCTGGTTCGGCGAGAAGTTGTCGAACGATCCCCAGCCTGCTCCCGGCGAGTTGTAGTACAGGCAGACGCTGCCGCTCGGGCATGTCTCCACCCCGCCCGGACCCGCTGCGTAGGCGCTTCCGGTGGCCATCGCCACCGCACCGGCCGTCAACGCCGCCACCGCTGCGATGCTGGCCGTACGCCGTCCGATCTTGATGCGCATTCCGTACTCCCGTCCCAGTCGACAGTGCAGGAAGGCCGGGCGGGCCGGGTCGTTGCCGACCGTTCCCCCGAGGCCTCGAACAGGCTGGCACGGGTGCCCCGTCGGCGCTACGGTTTCGCGCGGTTCCGCTTGTGGACGGATGTGGAGGGGCGAGGGCGGCTCAGGCGGCTTCGCTCCGGCGTGTGGCGGCGCCACCCGGCCTGCGCGGGGTGTCCTTCGCGGCCGGTGCCCCAGGGAGCCTGGGGCACCGGCCGTCGGCCCTTGCTCGCATGGGTCGCGGGTTCGTGTGCGTGAGAAGTCGGCCTGGCCGACTTCTCACGCACACCATGGGGGCCGGAGCGGCGAGGAGCGACCGGGCCAGAGGTGCTGGTGCAGGCGGGCCGCTGGCTTCCGTCACCAGAGGAGGCCGAAGGCGCCCCACGCGCCGAGTGCGAAGAAGAGGACTGCGGTGATCAGCAGGAGGGCGGCCTTGGTGATCACCGTGACCACCCAGGTCGGGTGCATGGCCCGGTTGGGGTCCTTCGGGTCGTAGGTCACGGAGAGGATGGCGGTGTCGCGCGAGCAGACGTACAGGTGCGGGACGCCGGCGGTGTCGTTGAAGTAGTACATGAGGCCCGTCTTGGTCCGTCCCCCGAGCTCGGCGTCCACGGTGGTGCCGTACCGGGTGAGGTACCGGTACTTGCGCACGTCGTCCGTGGCGACGAAGCAGAGGCTCAGCCCGATGAGGAGGGCGACGCCCCCGGCGATCACGCCGACGACGCGCGGGCCGTGGGCGATGCCGGCCCAGATCGCGTAGCCGACGTAGGCGGAGACGACCGCTCCGATCGCCGCGAGGGCACGCCACTGCGCGGGGCCGAAGGGGGCGGACACCGGTGCGGTGACCAGGGCGCTGCCGGCCGGGTCGCGTTGCTCGGGCAGGGCGTCGGTGAGCGTGACGGCGAAGGCCGAGGTCATTTCGGGGTGGAGGCCGTCGATGCGGTGGACCTCGCCGTCGGTGAGCATGATGTCGAGGTCGGGGAGGTCGGGGGTTCGGACCTCCTCGATGACCGAGAGGGGGATGGTGGTCGGCCCCTTCTCGCTCGATATCACGAGCGCGCCGGTGCCGAGCATGAGGTGGCGCCGGCGGCCTCGGAACGTGTGGACGAATCTCATGCGGTTGATCATGACGTGTCGGGTCCGGTCGCGCCCCGGTACCACGGGAACGGATCGGCTCAGGCGGCAAGCGCCCCGGTGGCCGCCCGCGCCCGGTCGTAGCGGTGGAGGACCAGGCGGGCGACGGCCGGGTGGGGGCCGATGGGGGCGCTGGTCCAGGTGGCGGGGGTGGTGGCGGCGCGGCGGGCGAAGAAGCCGGGGGAGAGGAGGTGGGTGGCGAGGGCCACGCGGGGGTGACCGGCGGCTCGGAGGCCCGCGACGGCCTGGTGCGGCGTGGGGGTGGCGGCCGACAGGTGTGACGGGGTGACCGGGCGGCCGAGGCGGGTGGCCAGGAGCGCCGCCATCCGGGCGGTGTCGGCGAGGGCGGTGGGGTCGGAGGAGCCGGCGCCGGCCAGGACCACGGGGGCGTGCGGCGGGGCGCCGGCCTCGGCGAGGCGGTCGGCGAGGGCTTCGGCGAGCAGCGGGTGCGGGCCGAGGGCGGGGGCGAGGTGGGTGACCGGGAGGCCGGCGGCGGCGAGCGCGGCGGGGAGGTCGACCCGCAGGTGGTAGCCGGTGGAGAGGAGGAGGGGGACCAGGACCGGCTGCGAGCCGGCGAGTCGGGAGAGGGCGTCGGTGAGGGACGGCCGGTCGAAGTCCAGGAAGCAGCAGCGTACGGGTAGTTCGGGGCGCAGCGAGCGAACAACCCGCAGCAGAGCGCGAGTCGAGGCGACGGCTGCCGGATCGCGGCTGCCGTGCGCGACGGCGAGCAGGACGGGCGGCATCAGCCCGCCGCCAGCCGGTACCCGCGCTTGGGGACGGTGCGGATCAGCCCCGCGTGCGGTCCGAGCGCGGCCCGCAGCCGGCCCACCGCCGCCTCCACCGCGTGTTCGTCGGCGCTCGCGTCCGGCCAGGCGGCGCGCAGGAGTTCGGCGCGGCTGAGTACCCGGCCGGGCTGTTCGGCCAGCGCCCGCAGGACGGCGGCGCCGCGCGGACTGAGCCGGTGGCTCTCGCCGTCGACCAGGGCGGCGTTCCCTTGGAGCGTCAACAGGGCTCCGGGCAGCGGGACTTCGCGCCGGGAGCGGCCCGGAAGGGTGTCCGCGAGCAGTCGGACCAGGGCGCCGAGCCGGCCGCGTTCGGGGTGGACGGCGGGCAGGCCGAGGTCGGTGAGCGGGCGGGCGCAGAGCGCGCCGACGCAGACCGGCAGCACGTCCGAGCGCAGGGCGTCGAGCAGCGCCTCGCGCAGGCCCTCGCCCTCCGCCGCGGCGAGCAGGGCGGTGATCGCGGGGGCACTGGTGAAGGTGAGCGCGTGCACCTGGCGCCGTACGGTCTGGTCGAGCAGGCGGTGCACCGCGACCGGGTCCTCCGGTGGCGCCCAGCGGTACACCGGGACGGAGATCACCTCGGCGCCGCGCTCCCGCAGCGCCTGCGCGAAGGTGTCCAGCCGGACGCCGTGCTCCTGGACGGCGATCCGCCGTCCGGTCAGCGGGCGGGCGAGCAGCCAGGTGAGCAGCTCGTCGGTGGCCTCGGTGTCCGGTGACCAGCCCTCGTGCAGTCCGCTGGCCCGGACCGCACCGGTCGCCTTGGGTCCGCGGCTGAGCACCGCCGCGCCGCGGCAGGCCTCGGTGAGCGCGGCGCCCCGGCCCCAGCCCTCGGCGGCGCTCATCCAGCCGCGCCAGCCGACCCCGGTGGTGGCCACCACGTAGTCGAGCGGGGCGCTCAGGCAGCGGTCGGTGGCCGCGCGCAGGGCGAGGTCGTCGGCGAGCGGCAGGATGCGCAGCACCGGGGCCTCGACCACCTGGGCGCCGCGCCGGGTGAGCAGGGCGGTCAGCTCCTCGCGGCGGCGCGCGGCGGTGACGCCGACGGTGTAGCCGGTGAGGGGGCCCGGCTGGGTGAGGGTTGCCATGCCGGTCAGCCTCCGCCGCACGTGTTACGGGAGCATTGCCCGGCCGTCACCTGCCGGTAAGCGAAGGCGTCGCCGCTGTTACGGCGGATGTCCGGTCGTGCACCCTGCGGCCCGGGCGGCGTGAGCGAGGTGTACCGCGCACGCAACACCGGCGACGCGTTCGCGAAACAGTGGGCGGCGAGCCTTCTCGGCATGACACCAACCGCCGCCGTGGCCGCCACCGACACCCACTGCCCGTACTGCTCGCTGCAGTGCGGGATGCGGCTGGCGCCGGGTGTGGACGGGTCGGTCGAGGTGCTGGAGCGCCCCGACTTCCCGGTGAACCGCGGTGCCCTGTGCGGCAAGGGCCGCTCGGCGCCCGCGCTGCTCGCCCGGGACGTCCGGCTGACCGGCCCGCTGCTGCGCGACCGACCCGGCGGGCCGCTGCGTTCGGCCGGCTGGCCGGAGGCGCTGGACCGGGTGGCCGCCGGGCTGGCCCGGACGCGGGCGGAGCACGGGCCGGACGCCGTCGGCGTGTTCGGCGGCGGCGGGCTGACCAACGAGAAGGCCTACCTGCTGGGCAAGTTCGCCCGGGTGGTGCTGGGCACCGCGAACATCGACTACAACGGCCGGTTCTGCATGTCCTCGGCCGCCGCCGCGCACCGCCGGGCCTTCGGACTGGACCGCGGACTGCCCTTCCCGCTCGCCGACATCCCGCACACCGGCTGCCTGATCCTGGTCGGCGGCAACCCGGCCGAGACGATGCCGCCCGCCGTCCGCTACCTGCGCGAACTGCGGGAGAACGGCGGCAGGTTGATCGTGGTGGACCCACGCCGCACCCGCACCGCCGAACTGGCCGACCTGCACCTCCAGCCCCGCCCCGGCGGGGACCTGGCGCTCGCCCTCGGCCTGCTGCACCTGGTGATCGCCGAGGGCCTGGTCGACCGGGAGTTCATCGCGCGACGAACCTCGGGCTACGAGGCGGCGCGCGAGGCCGCGATGGCCCACTGGCCGGACCGGGTGGAGCGGATCACCGGCGTCCCGGCCCATCGACTTCGGGAAGCGGTGGGGATGTTCGGCGGGGCCGCCACCGGCATGGTGCTCACCGCGCGCGGCCCGGAACAGCAGAGCAAGGGCACCGACACCGTCGGCGCCTGGATCGACCTCTGCCTGGCCACCGGCAAGGCCGGCCGCCCGTACAGCGGCTACGGCTGCCTGACCGGCCAGGGCAACGGCCAGGGCGGGCGCGAGCACGGCCAGAAGGCCGACCAGCTGCCCGGCTACCGCTCGATCGAGGACCCGGCGGCGCGCGAACACGTCGCCGCCGTCTGGGGCGTGCCGGCCGAGAGCATCCCCGGCCCCGGCATGTCCGCGTACGAGCTGCTGGACGGCCTCGGCCGCCCCGGCGGCGTCCGGGCGCTGCTGCTGGCCGGCTCCAACCCGGCGGTGTCCGCGCCGAACGCCGGGCACGTCACCGAACGGCTGCGCGCCCTGGACCTGCTGGTGGTCGCCGACCTGGTGCTCTCCGAGACGGCGCGGCTCGCGGACGTCGTGCTGCCCGTCACCCAGTGGGCCGAGGAGGACGGCACCACCACCAACCTGGAGGGCCGGGTGATCCTGCGCCGCCGCGCCCTCGACCCGCCCGAGGGCGTCCGCAGCGAACTGTGGGTGATGCGCGAACTGGCCTCCCGGCTGGGGGTGTCCACCGGGTTCCCGGTCGAGGCCGAGCAGGCCTTCGAGGAGCTGCGCCGGGCCTCGGCCGGTGGCGACGCCGACTACGCGGGCATCGGCTACGACCGGATCGCCGCCGAGGACGGGGTGTTCTGGCCCTGCCCGACGCCGGACCACCCGGGCACGCCCCGGCTGTTCCTGGACCGCTTCGCCACTCCGGACGGCCGGGCCCGGTTCGCCGCCGTCACCCACCGCCCGGCGGGCGAGGAACCGGACGAGGCCTACCCGCTGTACCTGACCACCGGCCGGGTGCTCGCCCAGTACCAGAGCGGCGCGCAGACCCGCCGGGTCGCCGAGCTGAACGCGGCCGCGCCCGGACCGTACGTCGAACTGCACCCGCGGCTCGCCGAGCGGCTCGGCATCGCCGACGGCGAGCCGGTGGCCGTCACCAGCCGGCGCGGCCGGGCCGTCGCCCCGGCGCGGGTCACCGGGGCGATCCGGCCGGACACCGTCTTCATGCCCTTCCACTGGGCGGGCGCCGGCCGGGCCAACAGCCTCACCAACCCGGCGCTCGATCCGGTCTCCCGGATGCCGGAGTTCAAGCTCTGCGCCGTCCGGGTGGAGCGCGCCCACCAGGAGGTCGCGCCATGACGCCGAGGATCGCCGTGGTCGGCGGCGGCATGGCGGCCGCCCGCTTCGCCGAACGGTACGGCGCGCTCGGCGGACCGGGCGAGGTCACGCTGTACGGCGCCGAGCCGAGCGCCCCGTACAACCGGGTGCTGCTCGCCGAGGTGCTCGCCGGCCGCTACGACGCGGAGTCGATCGCGCTGCCGCTCGGCGGGGCCGGGTTCAGACCGGGCAGCGAGGTGGTGGCGCTGGACACCGCGGCGAGGACGCTGCGGCTGGCCGACGGCACGGTCGAGCCCTGGGACGAGCTGGTGCTCGCCACCGGAGCCGACCCGGTGCTGCCGCCGGTGCGCGGACTGCACCGCGCCGACGGGTACGGGCTCGCCGAGGGCGTGCACACCCTGCGCACGCTGGAGGACTGCGTCCGGCTGGCCGAGGAGGCCGTCGGCGCGCGGCACGCGGTGGTGATCGGCGGCGGGGTCCTCGGCGTCAGTACCGCCCGGGCGCTGGCCTCGCTCGGAATCCGGACGGAAATCGTCCACCAGGCGCCATATCTGATCGAGCGTCAGCTCGATCGCGAAGCGGCCGCCGTGCTGCTGGAGCAGCTGCGCGCGCTCGGCGTCGAGTGCTACACCGGCAACCGCGCCCGGGCCGTGCACGGCGGGGCGAGGGTCGAGGCCGTCGAGCTGGCCGACGGGTACCGGCTCGACTGCGACCTGGTGGTGCTGGCCTGCGGCACCCGCCCGCGCACCGCGATCGCGCACACCGCCGGACTGCCCGTCGCCACCGGCGTCCTGGTCGACGACGGGCTGGCCGCGGCCCCCCACGTGCACGCGATCGGCGACTGCGCCGAGCACCGCGGCACCGTCCACGGCCTGGCCGGCCCCGCCTGGGAACAGGCCGACGTGCTCGCCCGCCGGCTCTCCGGCGCCGAACCGGACGCCCGCTACCCCGGCACCGGCCCGCGCGCCCGGCTCAGCGCCGGCGGCCTGGAATACGCGGCCTTCGGCGACGTGGACGAGACCGGTGACCAGGGCCTCGACGTGCTGCGGCTCACCGACGCCACCCGCGGCAGCTACAAGAAGCTCGTCCTGCGCGGCGACCGCCTGGTGGGCGCCATCCTGCTCGGCGACCTGGCCACCGTGGACGCGCTGGCCGGCGCCTTCGCCGACGGCGGCGCGCTCGCCGGCCACCCCCTGCACCTGCTCACCGGAGGAACTGCCATGACTGGAGACATGCGTTGACCACTGACCACCGCAGCACCCGAGACCCCGGCGCCGTCCGGGACCTCGTCCTGGTCGGCCACGGCATGGTCGGCCAGCGCTTCCTGGAGGCCTGGACCGAGCAGCCGGCCGCGCGCGGTTGGCGGGTCACCGTGCTCGCCGAGGAGCCCCGCCCCGCCTACGACCGGGTCCACCTCAGCTCGCTGTTCGGCGGGAGCACCGCCGAGGAGCTCGCGCTCTGCCCGGGCGGCTTCCTCACCGAGCACGGCATCGACCTGCGGCTGGCGGACCCGGCCGCGGCGATCGACCGGTCGGCGAGACTGGTGCGCACCGCCTCCGGCACCGAAGTCCGCTACGACGTCCTGGTGCTGGCGACCGGATCGGTGCCCTTCGTGCCGCCGGTGCCGGGTACCGACGCCCCCGGCTGCCACGTCTACCGGACCATCGAGGACGCGGACGCCATCCGCGCCGCGGCCGCGTCCGCCCGGACCGGTGTGGTGGTCGGCGGCGGGCTGCTCGGCCTGGAGGCGGCCGGCGCACTGCGGGCCGGTGGACTGGACACCCACGTGGTGGAGTTCGCGCCCAGGCTGATGGCCGTCCAGGTGGACGACGGCGGCGGCACGGCACTGCGCCGCAGGATCGAGGAGCTGGGAGTCACCGTCCACACCGGCGTCGGGGCGAACGGCGTGCTCACCGGCCCGGACGGCGGGGTCCGCGGCCTCGCCCTCTCCGACGGACGCGAACTGCCCGCCGAACTGGTGGTGTTCTCGGCCGGGGTGCGCGCCCGCGACCAGCTCGCCCGGGACTGCGGACTGCCGGTCGGCCCGCGCGGCGGCGTCGTGGTGGACGCCCACTGCCGCACCGAGGACCCGGCGATCCTCGCCGTCGGCGAGTGCGCCCAGGCCGTCGACGGCCGGGTCTACGGGCTGGTCGCGCCGGGCTACCAGATGGCCGAGACGGCGGCGCGGACCGTGGCGGGCCTCGTCGGTTCAAGCTCCGCCCGGGTCGGGTCGGAGGGTGCCGGGTCGGAGGGTGCCGGGCCGGACGCCTCCGGCCCCGCCGGCGAGGGCTTCACCGGCGCCGACACCTCCACCAAGCTCAAGCTGCTCGGCGTCGACGTCGCCAGCTTCGGCGACCCGCACGGCACCGCCGACGGCGCCCTCGACGTGCTCTACAGCGACAGCCGCAGCGGCGTCTACCGCAAGCTCGTCATCGGCACCGACGGCGCCCTGCTCGGCGGCGTCCTGGTCGGCGACACCGAGGGCTACGACACCCTTCGGCCGCTCGCCGTCGGCGGCCGTCCGCTCACGGTGGCGCCCGAACAGCTGGTGCTGCCGGCGGGGTTCTCCTCGGCGGGGCCGGTCGCCCTGCCCGACGACTCGGTGCTCTGCTCCTGCCACAACGTCACCCAGGGCGCCGTCCGCGCCGCCGTCCGCGACCAGGGTTGCGACAGCGTCGCCGCCGTCAGGAAGTGCACCCGGGCCGGCACCGGCTGCGGCAGCTGCCTCAAGCGGCTCGGGACCGTGGTGGGCGAGGAGCTGGAAGTCGCCGGGGGCTCCGCGTTCAAGGGCCTGTGCGAACACTTCGCCCACACCCGGGCCGAGTTGTACGAGATCGCCCGGGTGACCGGGGTGACGAGCTTCACCGAACTGCGCGACCGGCACGGCAGCGGAGACGGCTGCGAGATCTGCAAGCCGACCGTCGCCTCCATCCTCGCCAGCCTCGGCAACGGCCACATCCTGGACGGCGAGCAGGGCGCGCTCCAGGACTCCAACGACCACTTCCTCGCCAACCTCCAGCGCAACGGCTCCTACTCGGTCGTCCCCCGGGTGCCCGGTGGCGAGATCACCCCCGAGGGTCTGATCGCGATCGGTGAGATCGCCCGCGACCACGGCCTGTACACCAAGATCACCGGCGGCCAGCGGATCGACATGTTCGGCGCCACCGTCGACCAACTGCCGGCCATCTGGAGCAGGTTGGTCGACGCCGGATTCGAGTCCGGACACGCCTACGGCAAGGCGCTGCGCACCGTGAAGTCCTGCGTCGGCGAGACCTGGTGCCGCTACGGCGTCCAGGACTCCACCGCCCTGGCCATCGAACTGGAGCTGCGCTACCGGGGACTGCGCTCCCCGCACAAGCTCAAGGCGGCCGTCTCCGGCTGCGCCCGCGAGTGCGCGGAGGCACAGAGCAAGGACTTCGGCATCATCGCCACCTCGGCCGGCTGGAACCTCTACGTCGGCGGCAACGGCGGCATGACGCCCCGGCACGCCGATCTGCTGGTGGCGGATGTGGACCGCGAGACGCTGATCCGCACCATCGACCGCTACCTGATGTTCTACATCCGTACCGCCGACCGGCTGGAGCGCACCTCGGTCTGGCTGGAGCGGCTGGAGGGCGGCCTGGACCACCTGCGGGCCGTCGTCATCGACGACTCGCTCGGCATCGCCGCCGAACTCGACGAACTGATGAACCGTCATATCGGCGCCTACCAGGACGAATGGGCCGCGACCCTGGCCGATCCGGAGCGGCTGCGGCGCTTCGCCTCCTTCGTCAACGCCCCCGGTACCCCCGACCCCGCCGTGACCTTCGTCCCCGAGCGCGGCCAGATCCGCCCCGCCCGCCCCGGCGAGACCGGCCACACCCTCAACGCCCCGGTGCTGGTCGCCGGGGCCCGACCGGAGGTGCTCACCCCGTGACCGTACAGATCCACGACGGCACCCGCTGGCGGACCGTCTGCGACCTCACCGACCTCCAACCCGGCCGCGGCGTCGCCGTGCTGCTGCCCGACACCGGGCAGGTCGCGCTCTTCCGCGGCCGCGCCGGCGAGCTGTACGCCGTCGACAACCTCGACCCGTTCAGCGGCGCCCCCGTCCTCGCCCGCGGCCTGCTCGGCAGCCGCGGCGACCGGCCGACGCTCATCTCGCCCATGTACAAGCAGGTCTACGACCTCACCGACGGACGCTGCCTGGACGAGGACACCGCCCCCGACGGCACGCCCGCTGTGCTGCGGCGCTGGCCGGTGCGGGCCGTCGCGGGGGAGGCGGCGGCATGACGGCCGTCCTCGACACCCGCTCGCCCGCCCCGCTCGCCGGCTGGGACCCGGAGGACGAGGAGTTCTGGGAGCGCGCCGGCGCCCGGATCGCCCGGCGGAACCTGGTGTTCTCCGTGCTCTCCGAACACATCGGCTTCTCGGTGTGGAGCCTCTGGTCGGTGCTGGTGCTCTTCCTCGGCCCCGAGTACCACATCGACACGGCCGGGAAGTTCACCCTCACCGCCCTGCCGACCGCCCTCGGCGCGCTGCTGCGGCTGCCGTACACCTTCGCCGTCGCCCGCTTCGGCGGACGCACCTGGACGGTGATCAGCGCGTTCCTGCTGCTCGTGCCGACCACGCTCGCGGCCCTGGTGCTGGAACCGGGCGTCGCGTACGGGACGCTGCTGGCGGTCGCCTGCCTGGGCGGGGTCGGCGGAGGCAACTTCGCCTCCTCGATGGCCAACATCAACGCCTTCTACCCGCACCGGCTCAAGGGCTGGGCGCTCGGCGTCAACGCGGGCGGCGGCAACCTGGGCGTGCCCGCGGTCCAGCTGCTCGGGCTGCTGGTCCTCGCCACCGCCGGCGCCGCCCACCCCCGGCTGCTGCCGCTGCTCTACCTGCCGCTGATCCTCCTGGCCGCGGCCGGGGCGTGGCGGCGGATGGACAACCTGCCCGCCACCCGGGCCGGTTCGGGGGCGGGCCGGGCGCTGCGCGAGGTCGCCCGCGACCCGTACGGCTGGGCCGTCTCCACCCTCTACATCGGCACCTTCGGCTCCTTCATCGGCTTCGGCTTCGCCTTCGGGCAGGTGCTCCAGGTGCAGTTCCACGAGCGCTTCGACACCCCGGCCAAGGCCGCCGCGCTCACCTTCCTCGGGCCGCTGCTCGGCTCGCTGCTGCGGCCGGTCGGCGGACGGCTCGCCGACCGGTACGGCGGCGCGAGGGTGACCCTGGGCACCTTCGCCGCCATGGGCGCCGGAACGGCCGTGGTGCTCGCCGCCTCCCGGGCGCACTCGCTGCCGCTCTTCCTGGCCGGGTTCGTCGCCCTGTTCGTGCTCAGCGGCATCGGCAACGGCTCGACGTACAAGATGATCCCGGCGCACTACCAGGCGGTGGCCCGGTCGGCGGTCGCGGCCGGGGCCGACCCGGCGGCCGCCGAGGCCGACGCCCGGCGCCGGTCGGCGGCGCTGATCGGGCTCGCCGGCGCGATCGGGGCGTTCGGCGGGGTACTGGTGAACCTGGCCTTCCGGCAGTCCTTCCTGGCCGGCGGCAACGGGGACGCGGCGTACACGGGGTTCCTGCTGGCGTACGCGGGGTGCTCGGCGCTGACCTGGGTGGTCTGGCTCCGGCGGCGCTGACCTGGGCGGTCCGGCTCCGGCGGCGGTGACGGGGGTCGTCGGGGCGCGCCTGGGCCGTTGGCGTGACGCTCGGAACGGTTGGGCGCGCGGGTGCCCGGCCAGGCGGTTAGCGTCGGCCGCAACACGTTCTCGGACCGGGAGGTTGCAGTGCAGCGGTGGATCGTCCTGACGGTACTGACCTCGGCCCTCACCGGCCTCACCGCCCTCACCGGCGCCGCCGTGCCCGCCGTGGCCGACGACCCGGTCCCCGCGACCACCACGGTCACGCTCGGCGACGCCAAGATCGACCCCAGGCTCCCCGGCCGGATCCGGGTGCAGGTCGAGTACCTCTGCACGGTCGCGGCCGAAGCCCGCTCGCTCACCGTCTCGGCGGAGCAGAAGGACCCGGAGGACACCTCGTCGGTCGCCTTCGGCTCCAGCCGGACCGAGGAGACGGACGTGATCTGCGACGGGACGCCGCAGACCCGGCAGATCGTCGTCCAGTCCAAGACCACCAACTGGCTCCCGGACGTCGACGCCGTCCTGACCGCCACCGTCTCCAACCTCGGCGCCACCCCGCCCGCCGCCGCCGACGCCAAGCGGATCAAGTTGGCCGCCGCCACCACTGACTGATGCGCGCGCCCCGCCGGGCCGCCGCCCTCCTGCTGCTGGTCGCAGCCGGTCCCGTGCTGACCGGCTGCATCAGCTCGTTCGTGGTGCCGGGCCCGGAGGAGACCAGCAGCCCCGTCGTGGCGCCGTCCGAACCGTCCTCCCCGGCCCCGTCGCCCAGCCCCTTCGCGGGGACGGTGACGATCCGCGACTTCTCCTTCGAGCCCGCCGACTTCACCGTCGGCCCGGGCGCGGCGGTGACCGTGACCAACACCGGCACCACCACCCACTCCCTCACCGCCCAGGACGGCACCTTCGACACCGGGCCGATCGTGCCGGGAGCCACGGCCACCCTGACCGGGCCGACGCAGCCGGGGGCGTACTCGTACCTGTGCTCCTTCCACCACTTCATGCGCGGCATTCTGACCGTGTCCTGAGGGGCGCTTGCCCTACGCTCGTGCCCTGCGCACGGGGAGGGCACGAGGGATGGTCGACAACACGTCGAACGCGGTGAACGGCACGGTGACCGGGCCGGTCGTACAGGCCGGGAGCATCGGCGTCGTGAACGTGGGCGGGAGCCGAACCCCGGTGGTGCCGGACGGGGCCGACGCGTGGGTGCGGGCCGCTGCCGGGTCACGCGTCTGGCGGCACGTCCGCGAGGACCCGAACACCGAGCAGTACCAGCGCGTCGTGCTGGAGGCGGTCGGCGAGCTGGCCCGGCTTCGGGACTCGGCCGACTTGGCGGACGACCCCTGGCAGGACCCGGGCATCGCGGAGCGCTTCGCCACGCGGGTCGGCTGGCTGCTCGGCGAAGAGCCGCTGAAGCTCTACCCGGCCGAGGCCGCGCTGCTGGCCGTGCTGCCGTTCCTCTACCGGGTCCGCTCGCTGCGCCTGGCGGCGGCCCGGGCTTCCGTCCGTCCGACCGACCTCGCGCCCTCACCCGAGCCCGACGCCGACCGATCGGCCTACGAGCAGTTCATCGAGTCCTACGACCTGCTCGTGGGCCGCACCCGAACCCGCCCCGCCTCCGCCGTCCCGCTCGGATGGTGGCTCTTCCACCGCTGGCTCGACCAGTACGAGGATCTCGCCGACCCCGACGGCATCCGGGAGATCCTCGACCAGCTCCCCGCGCTCCCGGAACTCGGCGAGACCTTCGCGCCCAAGCGCGTCTGCGCCCTGCTGCACGGCCTGCGCCGGGGCCCCGACGTCGGCCACCACGAGTACCTGTCCGGCCTCAGGGCGGAGGACCATCTGCGGGCCCCCGGTGACCAGTACGTCCGGGAACCACGGTTGGCGCTCCTGCTGGCGCTGGCGTACGGGACCGCCGTTGAGATGACCGCCCTGCCCGACATCGTCGCCGAGCACATCGGCATCCCGGAGCAGTACGAGGTCGACCTCGCCGAGCTGCGCCGCACGCTGGACGGATCGGCCTGGGGCGGCTCGTACGACCTGCCCGTGCTGCGCGCCGAGTGCCGGCACGAGGCGGTGGTCGAGGGACTGCGCGAGTACACCGCCCGGGCCGACCAGCTGCTCCACACCGTCCGCCGCGCCCTCACCGACCACCCGCTCCCCACCCGGCTCAGCGCCGACGACGCCGCCCCGGCCGGCGAGGCCTTCTCCAGCTGGGCGAGGTTCCGCCTGGACGAACGCCGGGTGCGCAGCCTGCTGATGGGCGTCGAGCTCTACCGCGACCGGGACCTGGCCGTCCGTGAGCTCTACCAGAACGCCCTCGACGCCTGCCGTTACCGGCGCGCCCGCACCCAGTACCTGGACCACACCAGTCCGCTGGCCGACTACCGCTACGACGGTCTCATCCAGTTCCGGCAGGGCGCGGACGAGGACGGCCGCGCCTACCTGGAGTGCGAGGACGACGGCGTCGGCATGGGGGAGGAGGAACTGCGAGGAGTCTTCTCCAACGCCGGCGCCCGCTTCGCCGAGCAGCTGGACTTCAAGCTCGAACGCGCCAAGTGGCGGAAGGCCGAGCCGCCGGTCGAGCTCCACCCCAACAGCCGGTTCGGCATCGGCGTCCTGAGCTACTTCATGCTCGCCGACGAGATCCGGGTGACGACCTGCCGCATGGACGACAAGGGCCACCTGGGCGAGACCCTGGGCGTCTCCATCTACGGCCCCGGACACCTCTTCCGGATCCTCCCCCGGGCCGAGCAGGCCCGGAAGCCCGGCACCACGGTGCGGCTGTACCTGCGGGAGGACATCGACCTCGGCGCGTCCTGGTCGGCCCTCGATGTCCTCGAACGCCTGCTGGGCATCGCGGAGTTCCGCACCACGGCGGTGCACGGCGAGCGGGATGCCGAGTGGCAGCCCGGCACGCTGCGGACCAGATGGGTGCGGTCGGACGAGGAGTTCGGGTTCCAGGCGACGGGCACCGTCGTCCCGTGGGAGCACGCTCCCGACGGCGCGCAGGTGACGTGGTGCGAGCACGGCGGGGCCCTGTTGGTGGACGGCTTGTTCGTCCGGCCTTCGGCGCCGGGGGAGTTCGTGGGCCCCGGCAACGGCCTGGCGGGGGCCGTCGTGAACCTCTCGGGGGCGTGGTCGCCGAACAAGTTGTCGGTCGACCGGCGCCTGGTCATCGATGACGTGTCCCCTCACGTTCGTCGACTCCTGGAGACGGCGGCGGTGGATCTGGTCCGGACCGATGCGACGCTGCTGACCATGGAATGGCTCGCGCGCGCGACGCTCGGCAATGTCCGCGTCGCCGATGTCGTGGCTGCCGAGTGCGTCCGGCAGGGGCGGCAGTTCGAGTACCGCGGCTTCGGGTTCGACACTCGACGGACGGGGTGTTGTCCGGTGGACGTCGACCTGCTCGACGCGCTGGGGATTCCAGGACCCGAGGGAAGCGGCGGGATGGGGCGGGTGTCCGGCGCGCCGGACGACTCCGTGGTCCTCTGGAGGCTCCTGGCACACGACCGGCATCAGGAGTTGTCGGAACTCGCGGAGATCTGGCCGCCGCTCCTGACGGCCGGCCGTGGACGCGCGGCCATGCCCTCCGATCAGCTCGCCATGACGGTGACCAGTGGCCGCAGGACGACGCGTTGGAGGCGCTTCCACGGGGAGGACCGGGTGGACGGTGTCCCCGAGACGGATGGTCGGCCGGTCACGGTCACCGGGTTGGTGACGGCGGCGGACGAGCGGGCCGACCCGGTTGCCGTGGTGGCCGCGGACTGGTCGCGGGCGGGGGTGGACGTTCCCCGGGCCGTGCTCGACCTGGCGCTCGCCGTCGAGTCGGACCGGGTGTTCCTGAGGGAGACCGAGGAGGGACGGAGGTTCCGCGGGTGGCCGGAGCCGGGGGAGGCCGTCGCCCCCGGGTACCTGGCCAAGGCCAGCGCGATGCTGGGCGTCCCCGTCGCCGAGATCGCCGAAGCCATGGCGGCGTACGGGCTCGAAGCCGACGTCACGGGACTTCCTCGCCTGCCGTCGAAAGACCTGGCCGTGGTGCTCAGCCGCCACCTCGACGGGGCGTGGCCGTGGCTGAGCCGGGCGCACCCCGTTCCGGTCGCCCACGTGCTACGTGTGGCGGACAGGACGGGGACCGGAATCGCCGAGGTGCTCGAGTCCTTCGCGGGCTTCGGGTTCCCGATCCCTCGGATGCCGCGCGACGCCACGACGGAGGATCTCTTCCTCTTCGACGAAACAACGGGGTGGGGAGATCCCGAGGACGTCCAATTCCGGGCCGCTTTCTCCCTGTTGAGGTATGACGACATCTCCCTGGAGGAACTGGTCGAGCGGTACCGCGCCTACGGATCGCCGATGTTCCTTCCGGGTCCGGCCACGCGCCTCGACCGGGAGCTCTTCCAGTCCGGCGGCATCATGGACTGGGACGACCTGGCGATGGGGGACACGGTTCCCCTGGCCAAGTTGATCACTGCGGGGCACAACCTCCACCGGAGTCCGGGAGAGTTGGCCCGCCATCTGAAGTCCCGCGGAATCGCCGTTTCCTGCGACGACCTGCCCCGGGATCTGACGCACCGGCAGGCCGTGGAGATCGTCGGAGAGCTCGACAACAGCCCGCACATGGTCCGCAAGGGCATCTCGCTGGTGACCCTGTTGGAGGTCTCCCGGAGAACCGGCAGGTCGATCACGCGGATCGCCGAGTGGTACCGCGAGTGGGGCATCCCCGTCCCCGATGTCGCCGAGTCGATCCGCGACGCCCTCGCCCGGGTTCCCATGGCCGACTCCTCCTGAGCACCGAATCCACCCGTGAACAGGGCTGCTGCTTCCCGTCCGCTTGTTCTACAGTTCTGTAGAACCAAACGGGTGAGGAACGGGGACGAGCATGGACAGGCCGCTTCGGCTGCCGCAGCAGGATCGGGCGGACTTCGAGACGGAGCTCGGGCGGGCGCTCTCCTCTCCGCGGGTGCGGGCTGCCCTGGGGGCGAGCGGGGACGAGGTGCGGGGCGCGGAGCGGTTGCGGCGGGCGGCGCGGGAGAACGCGGAGTTCGTGCTGGCCGCGGCGGCGCCGGAGTACGAGCGGTACGCGGCGCTGCGGGCGGACGCCGATGCGGTGGCGCGGCTGCCGGTGGACGTGCCTTCCCGGGAGCGGGCGTCGGGGTGGTGGGGGGTGCTGGGGGTGGTCGTGCCGATCATCGCGGTGACGGCGGCGGTGATCTTCCTGCTGCTGGGCTTCGTGCTGGGGCTGGTCGAGGACCTGGGGGTGCTGGCGCACGCACTGGTGGAGGCCGGGTGGGTGTCGGCCGGGGCTGCCGCGGTGAGTCTGCTGGTGGGCGGCCTGGGGCTGCTGGGGGCGGCCCGGTCGAAGGGGTCGGTGGCTGGGGAAGTGGACGGCGGGGCGTGGGAGTTGCTGGTGGCGCGGGATGCCTGGCGGTCGGCGCTGGCGGAGCGCGGGTTGGTGCCGTACCTGGTGGCGCAGGCGAATGCCGCGCCCGGTCAGAGGCTCTGATCGAGTCTCGTCGTGCGGGCGGCGTCGACCAGGAGTTGGGCGGCGTCCGGGGGGATGGCCAGGCGGCGGGCGATCCAGGGGGCCGGGCGGCCGGCCCGGGCGAGCATCCAGGCGGAGTACAGGTGGCCGAGCTGGGGGGCGTTCTCGGCGAGCAGCAGGGGGCGGACGGCCTCCATCGGGAAGCCTTCGAGGGCGCGGGCGCTGTACTCGCGGCCGTTGGGGCCGGGTGGGGGCAGGGGGAGCGGGCGGCGGTGGTCGATCCAGCGGCTGAGCAGCACGGCGCCGACGACCAGCAGGCCGGTGCCGGAGGCGCCGATCAGGATGCCGCCGATGACGGGGCGGTCCTCCTCCTCGGCCATGCCGAGGGCGATCTCCTCCAGGACGAGCAGGCCGAGCACGGTGAGCAGTACCGCGGCCTCGGCGGGGCGCGGGTGGGTCCGGGACGTCCTCATGCGGAACCTCTTCCTCGGCAGGGCGGCCGGGGGTTTCGGGTGGGCGCGGCGATTCACCTTCCGTACAACGGCGGTGGGCGGCCCGGGGCACGCGTCACGGCTCAGGCGGTGAAATCGCGGATCGTAGTTGACGGACCGTCAAGTGAGTGATGCGGGCGGCTGTTTGGCCGTCCCGAGGAGGCTGGGACCTCCTTCCGGTCGGGCGCGCCAGGCGGTGCGTCCGTCGACGGGGTGAGGAGCCCGACCGCGGGTGGGCTTCGATTCAGCATAGCCCGGGCATGTCAACTTCGACAGGCTTGTCGAAGTTGCGGAGCCCAGGCCTGTGCCGGCATGGCAGAGCGCCCGCCCGCGCACCCCCGCACGGTGGCCGGGGTGCGCGAGCGGGCGCTGGGCGTGGAGCTGCGGAGAAGAGGAGCGGCGGGGCGACGGGCCGCCGTCAGCGGGCCAGCAGGGGCAGCGGAGCGCCGGTGCGGGCCGGGAGTTCCAGGCGGGTGAGCAGCGCCGAGGGCGAGACCTCCACCACCCGGCAGCCTGCCCGGTGGCGGCAGTGGCGGGCGACGGAGCCGTGCCGCAGGCGGTCCAGGCGGCGGCGGGTGGCGACGCCGAGGACGAGCAGGTCCTCGGGGCCGCCGACGGCGCCGACCAGGGCCGGGCCGGGCTCGGCGTTGACCACCAGCGGGCGGATGACCAGGCCGGACGGGTAGCCGCCGTAGGCCTGTTCGAAGGCGACGTCGAGGCGCCGGTGGGCGGCGTGCTCCAGTTCGGAGAGCGGGCGCAGGCCGTCCCGCTCGTTCGCGGTCCAGGCGGCGACGGGTACCAGGACCGCGGCAGCCCGGGCCGCCTCGCCGACGGCGTGGTAGAGGGCGGCCAGACTGCTCAGTGACCCGCTCAGGCCGACGATCACTCGGGTGGTCCCGGTCATGGCCGTTCGCCTCCGTCTCTCCGGCGGCTCTCTCCATCGGGCTCCGCCGGTTCGGCACTCCTTGCTTCGGATGACTCCAGTGAACCGCGGAACGGAGGCGTCCGTACCGCCGCTGACACGACCATGACGCAGGTCGCACACATCTTGACGTCCTTCTGACAGGGGTGGCCGGGAGGCCCGTCGGCAGGCCCGACGGGATCCCTCAGCCCAGCCCCGGGACGAACCGGATCAGCAGGTCGATCGCCTTGATGCCGAGGAACGGCAGCACCAGCCCGCCCAGCCCGTACACCCGCAGGTTGCGCCGGAGCAGGTCGGTCGCGGAGGCCGGCTGGTAGCGCACGCCGCGCAGGGCGAGCGGGATCAGGGCGACGATGATCAGCGCGTTGAAGATGATCGCGGAGGCGATCGCCGAGGTGGGGCTGTGCAGTTCCATGATGTTGAGGTGGTGCAGCGCGGGGTAGGCGTCGGAGAACATCGCGGGGATGATCGCGAAGAACTTGGCCACGTCGTTGGTGATCGAGAAAGTGGTCAACGCGCCCCGGGTGATGAGGAGTTGCTTGCCCACCCGGATGATCTCGATCAGCTTCGCCGGATTGGAGTCCAAGTCGACCATGTTGCCGGCCTCCTTGGCGGCCGGGGTGCCGGAGTTCATCGCGACACCGACGTCGGCCTGGGCGAGCGCCGGGGCGTCGTTGGTGCCGTCGCCGGTCATCGCGACCATGTTCCCGGCGGCCTGCTCACGCCGCAGGTGGGCGAGCTTGTCCTCCGGGGTGGCCTCGGCGAGGAAGTCGTCCACCCCGGCCTCGGCGGCGATGGCGCGTGCGGTCAGCGGGTTGTCCCCGGTGACCATGACGGTGCGGATGCCCATCCGCCGCAGTTCGGCGAAGCGTTCGGCGATGCCCTCCTTCACCACGTCCTTGAGCTCGACGACGCCCAACGCCCTTGCACCGTGCCGGTCGTGGACGGCGACCAGCAGCGGGGTGCCGCCGGCCTCGGCGATCCGGTCCGCCAGCGGCTCGGCCTCCGTCGGCAGCCGCCCGCCGGAGTCCACCACCCAGCGGGCGACGGCGCTCGCGGCTCCCTTGCGGATCAGGCAGGTGGTGCCGTCCGGCCAGGCGAGGTCCACGCCGCTCATCCGGCTGTGGGCGGTGAAGGGGACCGGCCGCTGCTCGCCGAGTTCGCCGGGGGAGCGCGGCGGCACCCAGTACTGGCGGTTCGTCAGTTCGACCAGTGACCGCCCCTCCGGCGTCCCGTCCGCGACGGAGGCCAACTGGGCTGCTTCGGCGAGCTGTTCGGTGGTCGCGCCGGGCAGCGGATGCAGGGCGACGGCCCGGCGGTTGCCGTGGGTGATGGTGCCGGTCTTGTCCAGCAGCAGAACGTCCACGTCCCCGGCGGCCTCCACCGCCCGGCCGGAGAGCGCGACCACGTTGCGCTGCACCAGTCGGTCCATTCCGGCGATGCCGATGGCGGAGAGCAGGGCGCCGATGGTGGTCGGGATGAGGGCGACCATCAACGCGACCAGCACGATGGTGGTCTGGGGCGCGTGGGCGAAGATGGCCATCGGCTGGAGCGACACGACGGACAGCAGGAAGACGATGGTCAGCGACGCCAGCAGGATGTTGAGCGCGATCTCGTTCGGCGTCTTCTGCCGGTTGGCGCCCTCGACCAGGGCGATCATCCGGTCGACGAAACTCTGCCCGGGCCGCGAGGTGATCCGGACGACCAGGTGGTCGGAGAGGACCTTCGTACCGCCGGTGACTCCGGTGCGGTCGCCTCCGGACTCCCGGACGACGGGCGCCGACTCCCCGGTGATGGCCGACTCGTCGACACTCGCGACGCCCTCGACCACCTCGCCGTCCTGCGGGATCACCTCGCCGGCCGGCACGAGGACGATGTCGTGCAGCAGCAACTGCTCGGCGGGGATGACCTCGTGGCGCAGGTCGCGGGTGCCGACCCGCCAGTGCAGCAGGCGCCGGGCGGTGGTGGCGGACTGAGCTCGGCGCAGAGAGTCGGCCTGCGCCTTGCCGCGGCTCTCGGCGACGGCCTCGGCCAGATTGGCGAACAGGACGGTCAGCCAGAGCCAGAAGGAGATCACCCAGGCGAAGACGCCCGGGTGGAGGACGGCGCTGAGGGTGGTGAGCGCGGAGCCGGTCTCGACCACCAGCATCACCGGATTGCGCATCATGGTGCGCGGGTGGAGCTTGCGGACGGCGGCGGGCAGGGCCTCGGCCAGCTGGCGGCGGGTGATCAGCCGGCGGCGGCCGGTGGGCCCGGACGGGCGGTGGCTGGGGTGCTGCGGCTCGGGCGCAGGCGGCTGCGGGCGGCGGAACCAGTTCTGCCGGCCGGCGGTGTCTGGGGCAGTGCCCGGGATGGTGTTCCCGGTGGTGTCCGGGGTGGTGAGGGCCGAACGGCGCATCGTCTCGGGGAACCTTCCGGGCCGCCCCGCTCAGCGGGGACGGCGGTTTCGGTGGGGCTGCGGGGACGGCGGACAGCCCACCACCGGCGAACCGGGGGACATGCCGCTCTTGACACGGGTTTGTCGGCGGAGCGGGCGTCCTTGACGCCTCCCTGACACCCTTGCCGGGCCACTGTCAGGAAGGCGTCAAGGACTGCGGCGCGGGCGTACGCCCTGCGTCAAGGACGGGTGCGGTCGGTGTGCGGAGGGTCTCCACTGGAGGGGTCGGGCCGCACGGCCCGCGCCTGCCGAAGGGACCCGCCATGACCACCGCCACCGCCGTCATCGATGTCGCCGAGCCGGTCGCCGAGCCGCTGCGGCGCGCCGTCCGGCTGCTGCCCGGGGGCGGTCGCCAGGACCGCCGCGAGCCGCCGGAACCGGTCCCGGCGCCGGCGGCCGACCACGCACGCACCCGCCCGGCGCACTGCCGCTTCGCGATGCACTACGAGGACTGACCCGCCGCCCTTCCGATCCACCGTCTTCCGCAGGAGCAGCCGCCATGACCCAGCTGATCGCCCAGCCCACCCCCGTCGCTCCCACCTCCACCGCTCCCGCCCTCGTCGCTGCCGCCTCCACCGCTGCCGCCTCCACCGCCCCCGCCGACCCGCTCGGCGGCCCCTGGCCGGCCTCGGCGCGGCCCGGCCGGGGAGCCGATGTGGTGATCGGAGGGGTGGGGCTGGCCGAGGCCGCCGAGCGGTTCGGAACGCCGCTGTACGTGCTGGACGAAGCCGAGGCCAGGGGGCGCGCCCGGGCGTACCGGCGGGCGCTGCCGCACGCCGAGGTGCTGTACGCGGCCAAGGCCTTCCTGTGCAGCGCGATGGCCGACTGGGCGGAGCAGGAAGGGCTGGGGCTGGACGTCTGCTCCTCGGGCGAGCTGTGGCTGGCGGTCTCGGCCGGCTTCCCGGCCCAGCGGATCCTGCTGCACGGCAACGCCAAGTCCCCGGAGGAGCTGCGGCTGGCCCGGCGGCTGCGGGTCGGCCGGATCGTCATCGACGGCCCGGCGGAGATCGCCCGGCTGGCCGCGCTGGTGGCCGCCGACACACCGCAGAAGGTCCTGGTCCGGGTGGTTCCCGGGATCGCCGCCGGGCACCACGAGGCCGTGCGGACCGGGGTCGGCGGGCAGAAGTTCGGCTTCCCGATCGAGGGCGGCGACGCGGCGGACGCCATCGCCCGGGTGCTCGACCAGCCGGGCCTCGAACTGGCGGGGCTGCACTGCCACCTGGGCTCGCAGATCACCTCGGTGGAGCCGTACCTGGAGGCGGTGGACGCGTTGGTGCGACTGCTCGCCGAGGTGCGGGAGCGGCACGGCGTGGAGCTGCCGGAGCTGGACCTGGGCGGCGGGCACGGCATCCGCTACCTGCCCGGAGACGAGGAGTTGGACCTCGTCGAGTTCGCCGTGCGGGTGACCGACCGGCTGGCGGTGCGCTGCGCCGAGGCCGGGCTGGAGGTGCCCCGGCTGATCGTCGAACCCGGTCGTGCGATCGCCGGCCCGGCCGCGGTGGCGGTCTACCGGGTGCTGTCCGTCAAGCACACCGCGGACGGCCACTGCTTCGTCGCGGTGGACGGCGGCATGAGCGACAACCCGCGCCCGGCGCTGTACGGATCGCCGTACGCGGTGCGGCTGATCGGCCGCCGCTCGGAGGCGGGGGAGACGAGGGCGGACGTGGTCGGCCGCCACTGCGAGGCCGGCGACGTGCTGGTGCGGGACGCCGCCCTGCCCGCCGATCTGCGCCCGGGCGACCTGCTGGCGATGCCGGCGGCCGGTGCCTACCAGCTGTCGATGGCGTCCGGCTACAACCTGGTCGGCCGCCCGGCCGTGGTCGCCGTGAAGGACGGTAGGGCCCGCCTGCTGATCCGCCGGGAGACGGTGGAGGACTTCCGTCTGCGGGAGGTCGGCCGCTGAGGGCGGCGGAGGTGGCTGCGTGAGAAGTCGGCCCGGCCGGCTTCTCACGCGGGTTGCCGGCAAAAAATCAGGGGAGAGGGCCTGGGGGCCTTCGGTAGGGTCGCGCGGGTGACGAACTGGCGTGAGATCCACGAGAACGACTGCGCACTCCCCGCGGGGCCCCGACTGGACGACCTGGTCGCCGAGCTGGCGGAAGCCCTGGGGGACCCGGACCCGGAGATCCGGGACGGCTACCCGTACGCGGTGCTGGCGACGTGGATCGAGCGCGGGGTGATCGACCGCGAGCGGTGCCTGGCGCTCGGCGATCTGATGGCGGAACGTTTCGACGATCCGCGGATCGAGGCCCGGACCTTCGCCCCGCTCGTCCTGGTGATGATCGTGCGTCAGGGCCACCTCAGGCCCGCATGGATCGACGCGTTCGCCGCCTGGTACCGCTCGGAGGCCGACCTGCGGGGTCGTGACGAGACGCTCGGCTGGCTGCACGCGGTGGCGCACGGCGCGGACCTGCTGGGGGCCTGCGGTCTGCGGCCCGAGGTCGAACCCGAACCGCTGCTGGTGCTCGCCGCGGAGCGCCTGCTCGCACCGACCGACCACCTGTTCGCCGAACGGGAGGACAACCGGCTCGCCAGGGCCCTCGCCCTCGTCCTCACCCGCCCCGACCTGACACCGGAGCGGTCGACCGCCTGGTTGTCGACGGTGGGTGAGGTCTTCGTCGGGATGGAGCGCGGGCCGATGCCGGTCTGGGCGTCCAACACGGTCCGCACCCTGCTCGCCCTGTACGCGCTGGCGGACCTCGGGGTGCCCACGGAGCGCGGCGGGCGGCCCGTCCCGCTGGCTCACGGATCCGCGGTCAAGGCCCGGCTGGCCGAGGTGTTGCAGCCGGTGTTCCCGTACGCCTGAGCCGTGGACCGGTGCCGCGAGAAGTCGGACCGGCCGACTCCTCGCGCGGGCGTGCTTCTCGCGCGGGCGCGGTCAGGGCCCGGCGCCCTACGACGGACGGCGCCCCCAGCAGGAGACCATCATCCAGGCGGTGTCGGTGAAGGCCGGGTCGTCCAGGTGGGCGACCGCCGCCGCGATCCGCTCGGCGGTCATGAGCCCGGTGGCGACGAGCCCGGGAGCGGCCTGGGCGAAGCACCGGCGCCAGAACGCGTCCTCCGTCCCGTCCGTACCGCACACGGCGACGCGTACGGTCATGCCGATGTCGGTGAGGCCGGAGCGGGCCATGGCCGCGGGGATGCGGCGGGCCCAGGTGTGGTCCGTCCCGTGCGTCCGGGCCAGCAACTGCTGGCAGGCCTCCAGCAGTTCGGCGAACTGCGGATAGGGGGAGGCCTCGGCCGGGAGGTAGGTGGGGTCCTCGACGACGATCCAGCCCCCGGGCGCGAGCCAGCCGGCCATCCGGTCGAGGGCGAGCTCCGGGTCGGGGAGGTGGCCGAGCAGGGCCCGGGCGTGCACCAGGTCCTGGGAGCCTGCCGGGAAGTCGTCACGCGTCACGTCGTGCCGTGCGACCGTCAGATTGACGGGCACGGGCGACGCTTCGAGGAACGCGGTGTCGAGGTCGGTGGCCGTCACCCGGCCGTCGGGGCAGCGGGCCGCGAGCCAGCGGGCGACGGACCCGCGCCCGGCCCCCGCCTCGACGCAACGCCAGTGCGCGGCGACACCGAGCCGCTCGAGGACGCCGATGGTGGTCGGGTCGCAGAGTTCTTCCAGCAGACGCAGGCGTTCGCGTTCGCCCTGCGTGCCGTGGGCGAGGACGCCGTCCTGGTAGACCGGGTCGCTCACGGCCGGCTGCCCGGATCGGTCATCGGGCTGTTCCACACGCGCATCAGCGCGACCAGCCGGCCGCAGTAACCGCGCTCGGCCTTCAGGTAGTCGCCGCCGCCCGCGCCGAAGGACCAGGCGACGGCGTTCATCTCCTCCTCGTCGTACGAGGGGGCCGCACGGAAGAACGTGGCCAGCCGGTCGTTGACGCGCGGGAACCTCCCGGCGGGCAGCCGGAGGGCGTAGACGCCGACGCGCTCGATCTCCCCGGTGGCGATGCGGAGCGTCACCGAGAACGTGTGCCCGTCCGGGGCGGTGAAGCCGGTCATGTCCTGGAGCGTCGTCCCGTCCGGCACCCCGGCCCGGGAGAGGGAGAGCAGCCGCTCCGCGGTCCGGGCGTCGAGCCCTTCCCGGGTGCGGAAGTACAGGTTCGCCGTGTCGTGCTGGTAGTCGACGGCCACGTGCCGTACCGAGGTCAGGCCGAGCTCGCGGAAGCGGTCGTGATGCCGGCGGATCGTGTCCGGGACCCCGGGGACGTCCAGGACCTCGTCGAGGGGCCGGATCCCGCCCAGGTACACCCACGTCTTGACCAGGCCCCGGACCGTGTCGAAGTCGCACAGCTCCGTCGACCCGTCGTAGCGGGAGCTCCAGGCGGAGATCAGGCCGGCCGTCCGGCTGTCGGGGTCGAGGAGCCCGGCCCGTGCGCCGATGCCCACGGTGTCGACCGGAACGCGGTCGTAGAAGCGGTAGTTCAGCGCGCCGCCGGGCTTGTCGTTGGTGCGCCACAGGACGGCTCCCCGGTGGAAGCCCTCCTCGTACGCGGCCAGCACGCGGCGCGTCATCGGCACGGAGTGGTCGACGCCCAGCAGCTCCGCGGTGGCCTCGACGTCCTGGAGGAAGCGGGACGCGGAGAAGTCGGCAGCAGACACCATCAGGGGTGCCCCCGTTCGTTCGTGGAGGAGTTCGGCGGGGCGATCGGACCGGTCCGGTAGTGATCCAATCACCTCGAAGATCGTTTCGCCAGGGGGCGCCGATTGGTTCGGATGAGATGTGTGGTGCGAACTCGACCATTTGTGGCGTGCCGCTGTTAGGCTGCGCGCCTGAATACGAACTCTCCATGATGTAAAAGGACTTGGAAGAGAGGGTGAAGGATGAGGCCCGAAGACGTCCCCCTGCTGTTCCGGGAGCTGGCCCGCGAGTTCGCGGACGTGACCGACATGTCGGTGGCGGCCACCGGTTCGCTCGCCCGCGGCGACCACCGCACCGGACCCGGTGGTGACGTCGTCTCCAACCTCGACCTGGTCCACGTCGTGGCCGAGGACGCGGACGTGCCGGAAGTCCGTCACCTGGTGGGGCGGAGGATGCGGCGGATCTCGGACGGCTTCGGCATCGAGACGACCTCCGTCATCGCCAGGCTCCCGGTCTTCCGGCAGGCCGGCCACGCCCACTACCGGATCAGCATGCGGCGCGAGTGGTTCTGCGACGGCCTCGAACTCGGCTCGGAGGGCTTCGAGCTGCCCGGCCACGACGAGGACGACCCGCGCACGGCGTTGGCCTGGATGGTGCAGCCCGTCCCGTACTACCTGGCCAAGGCGACCGGCGTGGACCCGACGACCAACCTCGCCAAGGCCCGCCGGGCCGCGTTGCGGCTGGCCGACCGGTTCGACCTCGATCCGATACGCGACGGCCTCGACAACCTCCCGCGCGCCCTGCACGCCCTGATCGCCGAACGCGGCGTCACCCCACTGGAATCCACCGCCCGTTACCTCGCCGCCCCCACCCACCCCGACATCGCGCAGCTCGTCCGCGACGCCGTCTTCGTCGAGAGCATGGGCCTGTCGTCCGCCGACTCGATGGTCATCCTGCTGCCGTCCGCCCCCAACTGACCGCTGTCTCCCGTACCGACAGCGACCTCCCGCCTCGAGTACGACCTCCCGCACCGACAGCGACCTCCCGCATCGAGCACGACCTCCCGCACCGACCATGACCGGAGCCGCATCCCATGTCCACTCGGCAGCACGTGGAGATCCTTCCCCCGCACCCGCTGCGGGCCGGCTACGACAGGTCCCTGGAACGCGGGTCGATCGCCGACGACTTCCAACGGCGCCTGGAGCCCGACCACTTCAACCCCGGCTACCTCGGCGCCCTGGCCGAGCGGGTCGAGCGGGCCCTGGTCCAGGATCCCGCCGACGAGACCATGCGGTGGCGCCTGGCGTTCCTGCTGCTCCAGAACAACGCCACCGCGGCCGCCGTCGAGCGGGCCGAGGGGCTGCTCGCCGGCGCCACCCTCCCGCAGTCCCGGCGGCTGGCGCACCTGGTGGCGGGGATCCGGAGCCGGGCCGACCGGCCGCGCGCCGGCCGGCGCGTCCGGCGGGTCAACTGGTCGATCAACAACCGCTGTCCGATGTCCTGCCAGGGCTGCTACAACCCGTTCGCCGCGGAGCAGATCGACCTCGCCCAGGCGGAGCTGATCATCGGGAAGCTGGCCGCGCACGGGACCACCGACCTGGTACTGGCCGGCGGCGACCCGCTGCTGTGGCCGCCGATCTTCGACGTGGTCGACCGCGCGACAGCCGCCGGCCTCAAGGTCGGCCTCGACACCACCGGCTACACGCTCACCGCCGAGAAGCTCGACCGCCTGCGCGGGCTGTCCTCGCTGCGGCTGCCGCTGGACGCCGTCACCCCGGAGGTGCAGCGCGCCTTCCGCCGCAGCCCGGACGCCGGGCTGCTCGACGCGCTGCTGGAGTCCCTCGCCCTGTGCGACGCCGAGGGCTTCGACCGGGTGCGGGTGCACACCGTGGCGAGCGCCGAGAACCTCCACCAGCTGCCGGAGCTGGCCGCCGAGATCATGTCCCACCCGTCGGTCGCCCAGTGGGTGATCTTCCAGTGGTGGGGCCGGCGCGCGTCGCCTGCCACCGTGCGCCGGCTCGGGGTGGCGGTGGAGGACGTCCGCGAGGTGGTGGAGGGGATCCGCCGCGACCATCCGGGCCGGGAGGTCCACCTCGCGGAGAGCAGCGAGCGGGAGCTGCTGAACTGGATGATCCAGTCCAGCGGGCAGGTCGTCACCTTCGGTTCGGGCGCGGAGGAGGAGTTCATCCTGGGCAACCTCCTGACCGACGAGGTCGAGGAGATCCTGACCCATCCGATCCTGGACTTCGAGGCCATGTCCCGGGGGATCCCGGTCACCCCCGGGACCGTGTTCGCTCCCGCGGACGCCGTACGGGGCTGACGCCCTCCCCCGCTGATAACGGAACGGTTGCGGAGCCCGCCCTTCCCCTGCCCGGGGCTTGACGGCACGGGGAGGGCGGGCGTTTGCTGTGTCCGCCCGTTGAAGCCTGTTTGGTTCTGGTTTGTTTTGTGTGTTTGAACGTTCAAACCCGGGATAACCCAACGAGTAACCCCCACTGCGCCCCAATACCCCTTCGCCCTACAGTCTTCCGGCGCCACCCCACCGAGAGGAATGCAATGTCACACCTTTCTCGTCGCGACCTTCTCCGCGCCTCCGGAGCCGGCCTGCTGGCCCTCGCCGCCGGCGGCACCCTCGCGGCCTGCGGCGGCGGCTCCGGCTCGGGAGGCGCCGCCGGCGGGGACGCCGACACCGGCACGATCACCGTCTGGTCCTGGGCCACCGCCGCCGAAGCCCTGCGCGGGATCGTCCCGGCCTTCGAGAAGGACAACCCGGGGATCAAGGTCGACGTCCAGGACATCGGCGAGCCCGCCATCTGGGACAAGATCACCGTCGGGCTGGCGGCCGGCGGCCAGGGCCTCGGCGACGTCCTGCACATCGGCTGCGACTACCTGCCGGGCTACCAGGAGAAGTTCCCCGGCGGCCTGGCCGACCTCTCCGCCCTCGGCGCCGACGCGTACAAGGACAAGTTCGCCAAGGGCCTGTGGCCGGTCGTCACTGGCAAGGACGGCCACGCCTACGCGCTGCCCTGGGAGGTCAACCCGCTGGGCTTCTTCTACCGCAAGGACTACTTCGACAAGGCGGGCATCGACCCCGAGTCCCTCGCCACCTGGGACGACCTGATCGCCGCGGCCGACCGCTTCAAGGCCGCCAACCCCGGCGTCGCCCTGATCGGTCTCAACCGGGCCGCCAACCCCACCCCCGACCTGGACTTCCTCCAGTCCCTGATGCAGCTCCAGGGCGCCTTCTACTTCGACCTCCAGGGCAAGATCACCGTCGGCTCGGAGCAGGCCGTGCGCGCCCTGACCATCATCAAGCGGCTGGACGAGGCCGGGATGATCGGTGACACCCCCGGCGTGCAGAGCTGGCCGCCGGTGATGAAGACCGGCAAGCTCGCGGTCGCCGCGATGCCCGCCTGGGTCGCGCACTACCTGGAGAAGAAGTTCCCCGACCAGAGCGGCAACTGGCGCCTGACCAAGCCCCCGGCGGTCACCCCCGGCGGCAAGCGCACCGCACTCGTCAACTCCACCCACCTGGCCGTCGCCGCCTCCAGCCCGCGCCGCCGCGCCGCCTGGAAGTTCGTCGAGTACGCCGTCGCCCGGCCCGCCTCGGCGAACGCCATGTTCAATGCGGGCGGCGTCTTCCCGGCCCTCACCGACGCCTACACCGACCCGCTGTACGCCGCGCCGAGCGCCTTCTACGGCGGCCAGCCGGTGCTCCGGACCTTCGCCGACCTCGCCATCGAGGGCGGCGACCCCACCAACTACTCCGGCGACTACGCCCGCGCCCTCAAGCTGGTCAGCGACGCCCAGACCAAGGTCCTGCTCAGAGGCGCCGACCCGGCCGCCGTCCTCCAGGACGCCGCCAAGCAGCTCGCCCAGCAGACGGGACGCGGTATCGCATGAGTGCCGCCAGTCCGACCTCCACCGGCCCGGCCGCCCGTGCCCTCACCGCGAAGGCCAGGCCGAGCCGTTGGCGGCGCACCGCCCTGCCGTACCTGCTGCTCGCCCCGGCCCTGGTCACCTTCGGCGTGTTCAAGGCCTACCCGGTCATCGACTCGCTGCTGCTGTCCTTCACCACCGGCTCCGGCGCCGCCACCCGCAACGCCGGAGTCGCCAACTACCGGCGCCTGCTGGACGATCCGCTGTTCTGGACGGCCCTGCGCAACACCGGCGAGATCCTCGTCATCCAGGTCCCGCTGATGCTCGGGCTGGCCCTGCTGATGGCCGTCGGCATCAACTCCGCGCTGGTGCGCTGGCGCACGGTGTGGCGGCTCGGCGTCTTCATGCCGTCCGTCACCGGCCTGGTCGCCACCGGCGTGATGTTCGCCTACCTGCTCAAGGCGGACGACGGCGCGGTCAACTGGGTGCTGAACGCCGTCGGCCTGCCCTCCGTCGACTGGCTGGGCCAGCCGGTCTGGGCCCGGATGGCCGTCGTCGTGGTGCTCACCTGGCACTACACCGGCTACAACGCCGTCATCTACCTCGCCGGACTCCAGTCCATCCCGCGGGAGTTGTACGAGGCGGCGATGGTCGACGGGGCCGGCCCGATCCGCCGCTTCACCTCGATCACCGTCCCCGCGCTGCGTCCGGTGCTGCTGTTCACGGTCGTGCTCTCGACCATCGGCACGCTCCAACTCTTCGACGAACCCTACGTGCTGACCGGCGGCGGGCCGGACAACGCCACCCTGACCGTCTCCATGTACCTGTACCAGAACGGCTTCCGGTACTTCGACTTCGGCTACGCCTCCGCCATCGCCTACGCGCTCACCCTGCTCGTGTCGGTGCTCGGCGCCATCCAGATGCGCCTGATGGGAGAGCGCGACAAGTGACCTCGACGAGTACGACCCCCAAGAGCACCACCCCCCGGAAGACCACGCCCGACAACCCGACCGCCAAGAACGGGAGCCCCCTCAAGAAGCTGCGCGGCTGGCCGCTGACCTTCCTGCTGGCCGCTGTCACCGGGCTGTCCATCGCCCCCTTCTACTGGCTGGTGGTCTCCTCCACCCGCAAGGACACCGAGGTCTTCGACTGGCCGCCCAAGCTGCTGCCCGGCGGGAGCCTCGGCGACAACCTGAGCCGCCTGGAGCACAAGATCGGCCTGCTCCGGGTGGTCGGAAACTCCCTGCTGGTGGCAGGGGTCCAGACGCTGGGCGCCCTGGTCGTGGCGCTGCTCGCGGGCTACGCCTTCGCCAAGTTCCGCTTCCGCGGCCGCACCCTGCTGTTCGCCCTGCTGCTCTCCACCCTGGTGGTGCCCGAACAGGTAGTGCTGGTGCCGCTGTTCAAGATGATGATGGACTTCGGCCTGCTGGACACCTACCAGGCGCTGATCCTGCCCGGCCTGTGCGTGCCGTTCGCCATCTTCCTGATGCGGCAGTCGCTGAGCAGCCTGCCGGACGAACTCCTGGACGCCGCCCGGGTCGACGGCGCGGGCGAACTCCGGGTGCTGTTCAGCGTGGTGGTGCCGGTCATGCGGCCGGTGCTGGCGGCCCTGTCGATCTTCCTCTTCCTGGGCTCCTGGAACCAGTTCGTCTGGCCGCTGATCGCGCTGCGCAGCCCCGAGATGCACACCCTGCCGGTCGCCCTGGCGACGCTGCAGGGCAACAAGTCCAACACCGACTACGGCGCGATCCTCTCCGGTACCGCGCTGTCCACCCTGCCGATGATGGTCCTCTTCCTGGTCCTCCAGCGGCAGTTCATCTCCGGCCTGCTGGCCGGCGCCACGAAGGGCTGACGATGACCGGAACGAACGACACCGACACCAGCGGCAACACCGGCACCGGCACCGGCACCGGCACCGGCACCGGCACCGGCACGGGCACGGGCACGGGCACGGCCGAGGCCGAGGTCTGGGAGCCGCACGCCCCCACCGCCGGCACCCTGCGCCCGCTGTACGCCGACGGGCTCGACCTCCGGGTGAGCGGCACCGGCACGGCCCAGGGCATCGCCGACGGCGTGGTCGAGGTGACCGCCGAGGGCGCGGGCGAGGTGCGGATCGAATGGCGGGTGCCCTGCGTGGACGCCACCGCCCTGTGGACCCCCGAGCCGCGCGGCACCGGCTGGCTGCCCGCCGCCTGGAGCGCCCCGCGCCGCACCTCGCTGGCCAACGGCGCGCCGATCGCCGCGCTGGTCGGCACCGGGGACGTCGCGCTGTGCGCCTTCGCCGCCTGGCGCCCGGACGTGCTCGCCGGGGCCGGCGTGGTCGAGGAGACCGGCGAGTTCCGGTTCTGGGCCCAGGCCACCGACCGGCTCACCGTCCGGATCGACACCTCGCGCCGGCACTTCGGCCGCGCCCTGGCCGACCTCGCCGCCTGGTGGGGCGAGGGCCGCAGCGCCGACATCCCGGAGGCCGCGCGCCGCCCCGCGTACTCCACCTGGTACTCGATGCACCAGGACATCACCCCCAAGGGCGTCGAGACCCAGGCCGCGCTCGGCAAGGAGCTGGGCCTGGACGTGATCATCGTGGACGACGGCTGGATGACCGCCGACCGCACCCGCGGCTACGCCCACTGCGGTGACTGGGAGCCGGTCTCGCTGCCCGACACCGCCGCCCACGTCCAGCGGGTGCACGACCTCGGCGTGCGCTACATGCTCTGGTACGCGCTGCCGTTCATCGGCAAGGACAGCGCCGCGTACCGGGAGATAGGCCACCTCGCGCTGGCCGACGCCGCCCACATGGGCGCGATCGTCGCCGACCCGCGCCACCCCGAGGTCCGGGCCTTCCTCACCGACCGGCTCGCCCGGGCCGTCGAGGAGTGGGGCATGGACGGCCTCAAGGTGGACTTCGTCGACTGGTTCGCCCGCGCCGCCGAGAGCGCCGACGCCCCGCCGGCCCGCCCCGGAGCGGACTGCGCGAGCGTCGAGGAGGGCGTGGAGCGGCTGCTCGCCGCGATCCGCGGCCGGATCACCGCCGCGAACCCCGAGGCGATGATCGAGCACCGCCAGCCCTACGTCAGCCCCGGCCTGTGGCCGTACGCCACCATGATCCGCGCCACCGACTGCCCGCTGAGCCCGCAGGAGAACCGGCAGCGGACCATCGACGTGCGGCTCGCGGCCGGGCCCGTCCCCGTCCACGCCGACATGCTGATGTGGCACCGGGACGAGCCGGCCGAACAGATCGCCTGCCACCTGATCAACGTGCTGTTCTCGGTGCCGCAGGTCTCCGTCGACCTCGCCACCCAGACCGAGGCCCAGCGCGAGGCGATCGCCTTCTGGCTCGGCGTCTTCCGCGAGCACACCGCCACTCTCCAGCTCGGCGAACTGCTCCCGGCCCGCCCGGACCTCGGCTACCCGGCGGTCACCGCGCGCGGCACCGACACCGTGGCGGTGGCCCGCTACGCCGCCCTGCCGGTGGACGCCTCCGGCGACGACTGGCGCACCCTGCTGGTCGCCAACGCCGACGCCGACCCGGACGTCCGGCTCACCGGCGGCCGTGGGCAGGTGGCGGTGACGGTGCAGGACGCCCGGGGGCGTATCGTCCGGCAGGGCGATGCCGAGCTGGACCTGGTGGACGCGATCCTGGTGCCGCGCGGCGGGCTGCTGACCCTGCGCCGCTGACCGCCCCCGGGGCGGGCCGGACCGTCTTCGGGCCCCGGCCCGCCCCGCGCACCCGACCACGTCTGGAGAACCGCATGCCCGAGGGACCGCGCCGGCCGCGCCGCGGCGCCACCACGATCGAGGAGGTCGCCCGGGCGGCCGGGGTCTCCCGGCAGACCGTCTCCAACACGCTGAACGCGCCGCAGCGGGTCCGCCCGGAGACCCTGGAGCGGGTGAACGCCGCGATCCGCGAACTCGGCTACCAGCCCGACCAGTCGGCCCGCTCGCTGCGCAGCGGCGCCCGGCGCACCATCGGCTACCTCGTGCCGGTGGACGACCCGCTCGACCCGAACCCGTTGATGGCCGGCTTCCTGGAGGCCCTGGTCGACGCGGCCGGGGCGGCCGGGCAACGGGTGCTGCTGTTCCGGCCGCGGCAGGGCACCGCCGACCCGGTGGCCGCGATCGACGAACTGGTGGCGGCCCGTCAGGTGGACGGGCTGGTGCTGGCCGACGTGCTGCACGAGGACGTCCGGATCGCCCATGTGGCCCGGCTCGGCGTCCCGTTCGTCAGCTTCGGACGGACCGGGCCCGGGGAGCCGCAGTCCTGGGTGGACATCGGCAACGAGGCGGCGATGGCCGAGGTGGTGCGGCACCTCGCGGCGCTCGGCCACCGCCGGATCGGCTACCTCGGGGCCGCCGAGGAGCTGCCCTGGATGGCGGCGCGGCGGGCCGGGTTCCTGGCCGAGGCGCACCGGCTCGGCCTGTCGGCGGTGGCGACGGGTGCGACGGGCGCGACGGGTGCGACGGGTGTGGCGGGTGCTTCCGGGCCGACGGGGGCTCCGGGCGCGGCGGCCGAGGGCTCCGTGGTGGCCTCCGTACGGGCGCTGCTGCGCGGGCCCGGCCGGCCGACCGCCGTCGCGGCCGGCAGCGACCTGCTGGCCCTGGACGTGTACGAGGCGGTCCGGGCGGAGGGGCTGGTGGTCGGCCCCGGAGGTGTGGCCGTCACCGGGTTCCACGACACGCCGCTCTGCCGGCACCTCCATCCCGCGCTGACCTCGGTCCGGCTGCCGCTGCGGGCGATCGCCACGGCCCTGGTCGGCCGGCTGCTGGACCAGGTGCGCGGGGAAGCGGCGCAGGGCGAAGGGCTGGAGCTGCCCACCGAGCTGGTGGTGCGGGGGAGTTCGGGCCGGCCGGGCTAGCCGCGGAGGCGGCCCGGCTCAGGCCCCGGCCCCGGCTCAGGCCCCGGCCGCGGCTCAGGCCCCGGCGCAGGTTCAGGCCTTGTGGGCCTCCGGACGCTCGGGGGAGGCCTCCGCGAGTGCCCGGGTGACCCCCTCGACCCCGGCGCGCAGCCCGTACACCGGGGTCGCCGGCTGCTGGCGCCAGGACTCGTCGATCCCGCCGGCGTCCACGGTGTCGAAGCCCAGCTCGTCGACCAGCGCCCGCACCACCCGCTTGGCCGCCTCGTCGTCCGACGCGACCGGCACGGCGATCCGCTCCGGGTCGCCGGCCGGGCGCGGGCGCTCCAGCAGGTCCTGGGCGTAGGTGCCGTTGAACACCTTCACCACCCGGTGCCCGAGGTGCTGCTCCGTCCAGCGGCTCTCGGTGAGCCCGCCGTCCTCGATCGCGTCGATCCGGCCGTCGCGCTCCTTCGGGTAGTAGTTGCCGGTGTCGATCACCGCGACGCCCTCCGCGGCGCCGTCCAGCAACCCGGCGGGCAGGTCCGGAACGCTCTTCAGCGGCACCGTCACCACCACGACCCGGGCGCCCCGGGCGGCCTCGGAGACCGTCACCGCCTTCGCCCCGGTCTCCCCGACCAGTGCCTCGAGCGTCTCCGGGCCGCGGGAGTTGGCCACCGACACCTCGTGACCCAGCGTGGTCAGCCGTCGCGTCAGGTTGCCGCCGATGTTGCCCGCGCCGATGATGCCGATCCTCATGGGAAACCCCTCTTCGCGAGTGCCGTACCGGACCGCCGCCTTGGCCCAACCACGCTGCGATCGCCCCGATTCCCGGTCGTGAGGGTGGTTTTCCGGAACCCATGGTCCGAGCGGGCCTGGTACCGGTCCGGGCGGGTCGCGAGGGTGGACGGCATGAGCCACACTTCCCCCGACTTCGACTTCGACTCCGACTCCGACTCCGACTCCGAGTCCCGCTCCGACTCCACCGTCCTCGTCACCGGCGGTACCAGCGGCATGGGCCTCGCCGCTGCCCGCCACCTCCTCGACGCCGGGGCCCGGGTCGTCGTCACCGGCCGTGACGACGCCCGGCTCGCCCGCGCCGCACAGCGGCTCGACGCCGGGGACCGGCTGCTCACCGTCCGCGCCGACGCCTCCATCCCGGCCGACCTCGCCCGGCTGGCCGACACCGTGCGGGAACGGTACGGCCGGCTCGACGGGGTCTTCGCCAACGCCGGCGTGGCCGGGTTCCAGCCGGTCGGGGAGGTGACGGAGGCCGAGTTCGACCGGATCGTCGCCACCAACCTCAAGGGCGTGTTCTTCACCGTCCAGCACGCCCTGCCGCTGCTGGACGCCGCCGGCGGCGGATCGGTCGTCCTCAACGCCTCCTGGACCCCGCACCGCGGCCTGCCCGGCGCCGCCGTCTACGCCGCCACCAAGGCCGCCGTCCTCAGCCTCGCCCGCACCCTCGGCAGCGAACTGGCCGGGCGCGGCATCCGGGTCAACTCGGTCAGCCCCGGCTACATCGTCACCGAGATGTTCCACGCCGCCGTCCCGGACCCGGCCGACCACGAGCCGATCCGCGGCCACGTCCCGCTCGGCCGGCTGGGCACCGCCGAGGACGTCGCCCAGACGGTCGCCTTCCTGCTCTCCGACCGCTCCTCGTACATCACCGGGCAGGACATCGTGATCGACGGGGGCCTCGTCCCGGCCTTCCCGTCGCTGACCGGCTGAGCGCCCCCGCTGTGCCTGGTCCTGGCAGGGCCAGGCACAGCCGCACCCGTCCGGGTGAGAATCCATGACGTGAACCCGAGCAGCGCCCTGAGCGAATTCCTCCGCACCCGCCGTGCCGGCCTGCGGCCCGAGGACGTCGACCTCCCCGACTACGGCGGCCGCCGCCGCGTCGCCGGGCTGCGCCGCGAGGAACTCGCCCACCTCGCCGGGGTCAGCGTCGACTACTACACCCGTCTCGAACAGGGCCGCGTCGGCAACCCGTCCGACGCCGTCCTCGACGCCGTCGCCCGCGCCCTGCGCCTGGCCCCCGACGAGTCCGGCCACCTCCACCGCCTCGCCCGGCCCACGGCCCGCCCCCGCCGCCGTCCCGTCACCCGCCAGGAGGCGCGACCCTCGCTGCTGCACCTGCTGGACCAACTCGCCGACACCCCAGCCGTGGTGATGGGCCACCGGATGGACATCCTGGCCTGGAACCACGCCGCCGTCGCGCTCTTCGGCGACTACGGCGCCCTGCCCGTCGAGGACCGCAACATCGCCCGCATCACCTTCCTCGACCCGGCCTCCCGCGAGCTCTACGCCGACTGGGCCGCCTGCGCGAGGGAGAACGTCGCCTTCCTCCACCTGGAAGCCGGCCGCCGCCCCGACGACCCGCTGCTCGCCGAGCTGATCGGACAACTCTGCCTGGGCAGCGAGGAGTTCCACGGCATGTGGGCCGAACATCCGGTCGCCGACAAGACCTCGGGCCGCAAGTCCTTCCGCCACCCGCTCGCCGGGACGCTGGACCTCGCCTACGACACCCTCCGCCCGGCCGACGACCCCGGCCAGGCGCTGGTCACCTACACGGCCGACCCGGGCTCGGCCTCGGACGACGGGCTGCGGCTGCTGCTGTCCTGGGCGGCGTCCGGCTGACGCATCCGGTCCGCCTCCAGCATGTTCGCCCTGGCCAGGACCGTGTCCGGATGGTCCGGTCCGAGGATCCGCTCGAGGTCCGCGGCCGCCTGGCGGAACATCTCCACCGCGTGATCCCGGCGTCCGGCGTCCCAGTACGTGGCGGCGAGGTTGTTGCGGGACATGAGGGTTTCGGGGTGGTCGCCGCCGAGGAGGCGTAGGCGGTCGGCGACGACCTGTTCCTGGAGGGCGACGGCCTCCTCGATGCGCCCGGCGTCCGCGTAGCTGACGGCGAGGTTGTTGCGGGCCATGAGAGTACCGAGGTCGTCGCCGCCGAGGAGGCGTTGGCGGTCGGCGAGGACCTGTTCCTGGAGGACGATGGCGTCGTCGGTGCGCCCGGCGTCCGCGTACGTGGCGGCGAGGTTGTTGCGGGCGGTGAGGACGGCGGGGTGGTCGCCGTCGAAGATGCGTTGGCGGTCGGCGAGGACCTGTTCCTGGAGGGCGACGGCCTCGTCGGTGCGCCCGGCGCCCCAGTACGAGTGCGCGAGGTTGTTGCGCGCCGTGAGGACGTCGGGATGCCCGGTGCCCAGAAGCCGCTCACCGGTGGCGGTGAGACCGTCCCAGTAGTGGACGGTCGAGGTGGACAGGCCTGCCTCGACGAGGCTGAGTCCGCAACGGAACAGCAGGTCGTGGATTCCCAGCGACGGTCGGATCAGGTCGGCGGTACTGTGCGCGGCGAGCGCGTCGGTGTTGGCGCGAAGGGTCGCGGCCAACTCCATCGCGGTGAAGTCCGCACTCGGCCACAGCTCGACGAGGGCGTCGGCGGCCGCGAGGCCGGCTCGTGGCGTACCGGGCCCGATGTCGAGGGCGGCACGGGCGGTGAGCGCGTGCAGGGTGACCTCCCGATGGGGAGTCTCGGCCAGGGTGACGAGGCTGTAGTTGTGCAGCACGGCGAGTGCGTCCGTCACGTCGTCGGTGTCGACGGGCGTGCCGTGCACGGCACCGAGGTGGTCGAGCACCGACTCCGTGCCCCACAACTCCTGCGGATGCCCGGCCGGGTCGAGCAGCGCCGCCAGCCCGAGAACCGGCCCGGCGAGGCCGACCGGCTCCTCCTGCTGCGCCGCGTCGAGGGCCAGCAGCAGTGCCGCCGTGACCGGTCCCCGGTAGCCGTCGGCGCCGGCGCGGGCGGGCAGGACGGCGTCCAGGCTGCGGGAGCGGTCGCGGAAGAGTTCCAGGTAACGCCCGCAGCTGCGGCGGGTGTTGACCATGTAGGCGGCCGCGTGGGCCAGCGCGAGCGGCAGGTGGCCCAGCTCCTCGGCGAGCTCGGCCGCGTGCTCGTCCAGGAAGCGGGCGCACTTCGCCCGCTCCAGCCGCTCGCGCAGGTAGGCGGCGGACTCGGCGGGGGAGTAGGTGGTGACGTCGACGAGCATCCGGTCGCCGCCCGTACTGGCCGCTCCCCGGTGGCGGGTGGTCGCGATGACCCGCCCCCGGCCGGCCCGGCCGGTGACGGGCCAGAGCTCCTCGGGGGTGTGCTCGGTGGTGTTGTCGAGGACGACCAGCCAGTTCCGCTCGGTCGCGGCCAGCCAGGACAGGAAGCGCTCGGCGTCCTGCTCGGCCGCCTCCCCGTTCGCTCCGGGCACCCGGAGCTCCACGGCGGCCCGGGCGTACAGCTCCGTCACGGCGGAGGGCTCGGCGGCGTCGGCCCACAGCACCAGGTCGGTGCCCGCCTCGACGGCCGCCCGCGCGTAATGCGCCGCGAGCTGCGACTTCCCGACGCCCCCGCCGCCCGCCAGCACCTGGCTCAGCACGACCGTCCCGTACTCCCCACGGGCCTCGTCGATCTCCCGCCGCAGCTCCGCGCGGGGCTGGAAGGCCGTCGCCTTCGGCGGGATCCGCCCGATCACCACCGGCCACCGCACCTCGGCGGCAGCCGGCGCGGCGTACTGGTGGACGGTCATCTCTCCTGCCTGGAACGCATGGCCGTTGACGGTCCCGCCGTCGATCCCGTTCCGGACCTGCCACCCCTGCTGCACGTGCTCGCCCCCACCGCCCCGCGTTGTCGTGGCCTCCATTATGGGAGCCGGGAACGGCGCTGCCGTGCCGCCCGGGGATCGGGCGGCACGGCAGCGTTCGGAACGGTCCGGGACCGCCCGGGGGTCAGGCCGTGAAGTAGCCGTTCAGGTCGGCGACCACGTGGACGTCACCCCAGTTGTTGGAGAACGTCACCCGGCCGTCCACGACCGGGACGACGACCAGGTTGGCCCTGGTCTCCCCGGCCGTGTAGTTGATGTTCGACACGCCCGGGCGGGCGGTGCCGTGCGCGTAGACGGACAGGTTGCTGTCCGCGGTCGGCTCGGTGACCGCGACGTTCAGGACCACGGCGGTGACGCCGGTGGCCGGCACGCCCTCCAGACCGGTCACCGGCAGGCTGACGATGCCGCCGTGGCCGCTCAGCGCTCCGGCCCGGGCGCCGAGGCCACTGCGGGTGTCCAGCAGGCGGACCGGGGTGGCCGGGGAGTAGGTCGAACCGGAGTCGCCGTAGTAGCCGGTGACGTCGGCGACCAGGTCGACCTCGCCCGCGCTGTTGCGCAGGTCGACCTTGCCGTTGACGACGGGGACCGTCACCAGGTTGGCGACGACCTGGCCGGCTTCGTAGTTGAGGTTGGAGACGAACGGCAGCGGCCGGCCGTCGGGGTAGACGGTGACGTGGCCCGAGCCGGTCGGGCTGACGGCGATGACGTTCATGACGACGGCCGTGACGCCGGTCGCCGGGACGCCGTTGACGCCGGCCACCTGGAGGTTGACCACGCCGCCGGCGCCGACCCGCTGGGCGGGGGTGCCGGTGCCGGTGCCGTCCCGGGTGTCCAGGAAGCGGGCCGGGGTGATCAGGGAGAAGGCCGAGCCGGTGGCAGCGTCGGTGTAGTAGCCGGCGACGTCGGCGACCAGGTCCACCTCGCCCGCGCTGTTGCGCAGGTCGACCTTGCCGTTGACGACCGGGACCGTCACCAGGTTCGGGACGATCTTCCCCGCCTCGTAGTTGAGGTTGGAGACGTACGGCAGCGGTTGGCCGTCGGGGTAGACGGTGACGTGGCCCGAGCCGGTCGGGTTGACGGCGGTGACGTTCATGACGACGGCCGTGACGCCGGTCGCCGGGACGCCGTTGACGCCGGCCACCTGGAGGTTGACCACGCCGCCGGCGCCGACCCGCTGGGCGGGGGTGCCGGTGCCGGTGCCGTCCCGGGTGTCCAGGAAGCGGACCGCGTCGATCGGGACGAACCGGCTCTTGGGCGGGGTGGTGGCGGCGGTGACGGTGAAGGCGTCGGGGAGCGAGACTCCGTAGACGCCGTCGAGCTCGATGCCGTAACGGCCCGGCGCCACGCTCCTGGTGTCGAGCAGGACGTCGAGCGCGGTGCCGTCGGCGTTCACCGAGAGCGTCTCCAGGAACTGCGTTCCGGAGACGCCGCCGCCCACCAGCTTCGCCTTGCTGCCCAGGTGCAGCCCGGTGCCCCGGATCACGGCCTGGACCCGCGTCCCGGCGGCGCCGGCGGACGGGCTGACCGAGGTGAGGGCGGTCCGCGGCCGCGGTATCGGGCAGGAGGAGTCGCAGGTGCCCTGCATGCTGTACTCGACCGGCAGGTCCGAGGTGCCGGGGCCGACGACCAGGACGGCCTGGCCGGCGTCGCCGCTGTTCGTGGTCTGGCACCGGGCGCCGAACCCGCTGCCGCCCGTGCACTGGTGACCGAGGTAGCCGCGGTCCCAGTGGGCGCCGCTCAGCAGGCTGATGGTGGGCTGCTGGCTGTAGGGGGCGCTGCTGTTGCCGACGATGTTGAAGGACTGTGAGGGCTTCATGTCGACCACCGCGCAGTAGCCGGTCGAGTCCTCGGTGAACACCCCGCTGCGCTGCGGGAAGCCGTCGATCGAGACCGGGTGGGCGGTGCACTCCGGTGCCCAGCCGTCGGCGGTGCCGACCTTCCAGGTGTCCACGCTGGTGCGAATGGGCTTGTCCCGGTACCCGGCCGCGATCAGGACCATGGTGTACGAGGCCGAGCCGGTGACCAGGCAGCTGGTCCCCCACTGGGTGCAGACGTTCTTCCCGCCGGCATCGAGCACGGCGGTGAGCACGCCCGGACCGTACGGGTTCCTGCCGGGCCGCGAACCGAGCCAGATCCTGTCCGTGGCAGCGCCGTCGACCCGGACGCACCGGGCGTCCAGCGCCGAGGACAGGTCGAACCGGAGCGACGGGCCGCCGACCGTCGTGGAGGACGGCGTGAGGCACTGGGCGCTCGGCGAGACGTCACGCCGGGCGAGCTTGTAGCTGTCGGCCTCCCAGGTCCGGATCGGGATCAGCAGCGCGGTGTACGGGACGCCGGCGGTCAGGGTGCAGGACTTGGCCGAGTTGCCGTAGACGATGAACGAGCAGGCCTCGCCGCCCGCGCCGTCCACGATCTTCATCTCGGCGTTCAGCTGGTTCTTGAGATTGGTGTAGTCGATCACCTCGGACGTGGAGTGCCCGTCCGCCGGCAGGCTCAGGCACGCGGCCTGGTACGAGCCCTGGGGCATCGGGACCTCGATGCCCCAGCTGCCGTCCAACCCGCTCTGCGGCCAGGCGGTGCAGCCGGCGGTCTCCTCGGTCCGGTGGACCACCAGTCCGTAGGCCTTGGACGGGGAGCCGGTCAGCACCACGCGGAACGGGGCGGTGCCGGTCAGCCGGCAGACGGTGGTCGCGTCGCCGACGTCGCACTGCTTGGCGCCCGAGGCGTCGGCGACCTGGCCGACGGCCGCCGCGCCGTCGGCGGGCGGCCGGTTGAGCAGGTAGACGCCCTTGCCGCTGGCGGTCGGCAGGGTCAGACAGAGCTGCTGGCCGGGTCCGCCGAAGGTGCCCGTGGCCGGACCGGTCGTCAGGCCGGTGTCGTCGGCCGCGACGCAGCCCCGGGTCTCCTTGGCCGAGTGGAAGGCCATGCCGAACGCCCCGACGGAGGTCGCGTACGGGTCGACGGCCCAGGTGTAGTCACCCGGCGTCAGGTCGCAGGAGCCCTGGGGGCAGAGTCCCCCCTGCGGGCTGCCGTCGGCGGTGTTCAGCCCGCCGGCGACGGAGCCGCCGTTCTGGACGACCGGGCCGAAGTCGTACCGCGCGGGCTCCGGGACGCGCAGCGTGCGGCACCGGGTGACGGAGGTCATGTCCGGGGAGGCTCCGAACGCCTGGGGCTCGACCGGCGTGCAGCCCTCCGGGCGCGAGAGCCGCGCCGCGAAGAAGTCGTACGTCAGGGCCGTGCCGTTGTAGCGCTGGGCGGTGATCCGGAACGGGGCGGTGCCGGTGAGGCGGCAGTCGGGCGTGCTCCACTTGTTGCAGACCGGGGTTCCCGTGGCGTCGTAGACGACGGTGTTGGCGCCCCGGAGGGTGGCTCCGGTGCGGAGCATGTCGCCGGCGACGAGGCCGTTCACCTGGTAGCAGTCACCGGCCGAGCCGAGGGCCAGGGAGCCCTGGAACACGGTCGGGGCGCCGAGCGTGAGGTCGGCGGCGTCGATCCTCCGGCAGGCCGTGGTGGACTGCAGCGGCAGGTACGAGAGCGCGAGAGCGGTCGGCGAGCTGGTGACGGTGCCGACCTTCAGGGTGTACGTGCCGGCGAGGCTGGTGGCACACCGCAGGGCCTGGCTGCTGCCCCAGCTCGGGCCGACCGGATCGTCGCAGGTCACGGTGGTGCCGTCAGGGGCGACCACGGTCGGGATGAGGGATCCCTGGGCGGCGACGATCTGCACGAGCAGCAGGTCCTTCTTCTGCGGCAGGTCGATGCTGAAGGTGGCGGTCGCGCTCTGGTCGAGGGTGCAGGCCGCCACGGTGTCGGGCTGCAGGGCCGTCGGGCACGGGCCGCTCGGGTCGGCCTGCCGCAGTTCGCGGGCGAGGGCGTCCTGGTCGGCCTTCCGGTCCGGCTCGGCGGCCGTGGCACCGGCGGTCGGGTTCGGAGCCGGTGCCGGATTCGAGGTCAGGTCCGGGCCGGCGCCCGGGTCCGCCGAGGCGCCCGCCTGTGGCGAGGCAGCAGCCGCCGCCGGCGACGCCGTCGGCGCCGGTGCCGCGGCCCGGGCCGGCACGGCCTGCCCCACCAGCGAGGCCAGCACGGCCAGCAACAGGGCCCCGGAGGCGACAGTGCGCCCGCCGCCGCCTCCCCTTCGTCGTACTCGTCTGCCGATCGGCAGCACGCTCATCTACTTCCCCCACCTTGGACGGGATTCGCTCACGGAAACCACACATGTGATCGAGCTGGCGGAGTCTAGCGGGACGCACACGGACCGGGCCAAGCGAATACCGGGCCGCCGGACGGGCCCCGGCGGTACGCTCGCGCGCCTCGCGGCTGCCGTCGAGGCGGCTATCGGGCGCACCGGAGGCCGAGGAGTGGGGGCGCCGCTCTGGTGGGCCGTCAGGCGGTGGCGTACGGTCGGCCGGTATGGGGTTCGATCAGGCGCGGGTGAACCGGATCTTCCTGCCCGAGGCCTATGCCGAGGGCGTGCCGTACGACCTGTTCCGGGAGCTGCGGAGGGCGGCCCCGGTGTGCTGGGTCGAGGAGCCGGCGGTGGGGGAGTGGCCGGCCGGTCCCGGCTACTGGGCCGTGCTGCGGCACGCGGACGTCAAGTACGTGCTGCGCACGCCGGAGCTGTTCTCCTCCTACCTGGGCGCCACCCAGATCCGGGATCCGGACTCCCCGGTGGACCTGGAGTTCGCCCGGGCGATGATGCTCAACCAGGACCCGCCCGACCATTCGCGGCTTCGGCGCGCGGTCGCGGCGGCGTTCACCCCGTCCGTGTTGCACGGGCTCTCGGCCGCCATCGAGACCCGGGCCGCCGAACTCGTCGCCGCGGTCCGCCCGGTGGGTGAGGCCGACTTCGTGCCGATCGCCGCCGATCTGCCCGTGTGGACGCTGGCGCGGATCCTGGGCGTTCCGGAGCAGGACCGTCAGCTGCTGGTGGACTGGTCGAACCGTGTGATCGGCTACCAGGACCCGGACCACGCGCGGTCCAGCACCGTGGACCCGTCGGGGTTGACCGACCTGGGACGCGCCGCGGTGTCCCGCCGGCCCGCGGTTCTCGTGACCCCGGACGGCCACCCCGTGAACCCCCGCTCGCGGGCCGCCCTCGCAGACATGTTCGCCTACGCGCACGCCCTGGCCGAGCAGCCGCCGCCCGGCAGCATCGTGGCCCGGATGACGGAAGCCGGACTGAGCACCGCCGAGTTCGAGACGATGTTCTTCCTCTTCGGAGTCGCCGGCAACGAGACTCTGCGCAACGGTCTGCCCGGCGGCTTGTACTCCCTCCTCACTCATGCCGACCAGTACCGCCTGCTGAGCCGACGGCCCGACCTGGCGGCTTCGGCGGTGGACGAGCTGCTGCGGTTCTGGCCGCCCGTACTGGACTTCCGGCGCACCGCCACGCGGGACGTCGTGCTCGGCGGGCAGCGGATCCGCCGCGGCGACAAGGTGGTTGTGTACCACGCCTCTGCCAACCGCGATGAATCGGTCTTCTCCGACCCGGACCGCCTGGACATCACTCGCACACCGAACGACCACGTCAGCTTCGGCTTCGGCCCGCATTTCTGCATGGGCGCACAGCTTGCCAAGATCCAGATGTCAGCCCTGATCCGGCGTGTCATCGCCGAGCTGCCCGACCTGGAGCTTGCTCCGGGCGCTGCGCCGATGCGGCTGGTGTCCAACTTCCAGAACGGGCTGAAGAACCTGATCATCCGCTGGCGTTGAGGGGTGCCTTGAGGTAGTTCGATGTCTGCGCGTGCGGTGCGGGATCCGCCCTCGCGGCGGACCCGCCAGTGCCGGCGCCGGCCCCGCCCCCGCCCCCGAGGGCGATCCCCGGCATCCGGCCCGCCCCACGCCCGATCCCGCCTCGTGGTGCGGCAGTTGGGACTCCCTCACTCGCCCTCCCGGCTTGTCGGCGTCTCGTCGGACCACCGGCATCCCGGTCCCGCGCACCGGCCCGTCATCACCCGCGACGGCGAGTCGTGCACCGCATACGAAGCTGAACCCGTCCTGCGGACCGTCCCGTTCCAAGGGGAAAGGGCAGCGCCTGCGCGCTGCCTCCACTGCCGATTCCCTGGAGGACCGCAGTGCCCCACCTCTCCCGCCCTTCCCGTGCTCCCCGCCCGGCGGCCAAGGCACTCGGCGCGGCCGCCTCGTTGAGCCTGGCGCTGACACTCGTCCTGACCGCGTCCCCCGCCCTGGCCGCGCCGCCGGGCCCGACCGCGGATCCCGATCCCGTCCCCGGCCTGGTGGCGGGCGAGGACACCGCCACCCCGCAGCTGGTGACCGGGCTGTCCGAGGCGGCGCCCGGCGGTCCGGTCGAGGCGGCCCGCGCCCACCTCGCGGCCCACGTCGACCGGTACCGGATCGACCCGGGGCAGCTGACCGAACTCGCGGTCGAGAGCACGGCCGAGAGCCGGCACACCGTCAGGTTCCAGCAGTACCACGGCGGTGTACCGGTGCTCGGCGGGCAGTACCTGGTGCGCCTGGTCGGCGAGGGCGCCGATCAGCGGGTGGAGTCCGCCGGCGGCAAGTACTTCACCGGACTGACCGTGCCGACCACCTCCGCCGTACCGGCTGCGGCGCTGCGGGCAGCGGCGCTCGGCTCGCTCAAGGACCCGCGCACCCGGGCCGGGGCCACCGCGGAGGACCGCGGCCTGGTCGTCCTGCCGGGCGGTGCCGGGCGGCTCGCCCAGCACTTCACCGTGCGCACCACCGTCCCGGCGACCGGCGGTCCGCTGATCCGCGAGGTCTACGTGGATGCCGCACTCGGTGTGGTCGCCCTCGCCCACGACGCCCCGGCGCCGTACCAGGTCGGCGCCGGAGCTGCCGGCGTCGCCGGTACCGCGTCCGCTGCCACCGACGCCGCCCCTGGCGCAGCCGCTCCTGCCGCTGCTGATGCCGGGCCCTCGGGATCCGCCGCAGAGCCCGCCACCGGTACCGCCCCCAACCTCCGCGGCGGTACCGTCCCGGTGAACATCGCTCGTCAACCGGACGGGAGTTACCGGCTCGTCGACCTCACCCGGCCCACCACCATCAGCACGTACGACGCGGCCGGGCAGGAGTTCTACCAGTTCATGGGCGGGCTGCCCGAGGGCAGCCTGCCGGTCGCCTCCCCGGGCCCGGACTTCCCGGCCTCGACCGGCGCCGGCGGCGCCACCGACGCCCACGTCAACGCCGCCGCCGTCTACGACTTCTACCGCAACCGGCTCGGCCGGGACAGCCTGGACGGCAAGGGCGGCCCGATCGTTTCCGTGGCGAACGCGAGCCACGACGGCAAGCCCTTCCCGAACGCCGCCTGGGACGGGCAGAAGATGGTCTACGGCAACGGCGACGACAAGCACCTCCCGTTCTCCGCGGCGCTCGACGTGGCCGGTCACGAGATGACGCACGGCGTCATCCAGCACACCGCCAACCTGGTCAACGCCGGGCAGTCCGGCGCGATGAACGAGGGGCTCGCCGACTACTTCGGCAACGCCATCGACGTGACCACCCGCGGCATCGCGATGGACGACCCGCGGGCCCCGCTGATGGGCGAGGCGCTCTGCCGCACCGGCACCCCGGAGGCCTGCGCCAACCGCCGGCTGGACGACCGCCGCACCACCGCGGACGACTACCTCGGCACCGGGCCCGACCTGGACAACGGCGGCGTGCACCTCAACTCCACCATCTTCAGCGGCGCGCTGTGGGACATCCGGCGCACCCTCGACCCGCTCACCGCCGACAAGCTGGTCTACCGCGCGCTCACCGAGTACCTCACCCCGCTGGACGACTTCGTCGCCGGACGCAACGCGGTGCTCGCCGCCGGCCGGGCGCTCAAGCTCGGCAAGGCCGAACTGCGCAAGGTGGCAACGGTGTTCGACGCGCACGGGATCAAGGCCGGCTGGCAGAGCCGGATCGCGACGGACAGCCACCCGCTGCTGCGCGACGCCACCGTCCTGACCGGACCGGCCGCGGCCGGCGGCCACTGGGTGATGGGCAACACCGAGAACAAGAACGGCCAGAGCACGACTGCTCTGTACACCGGCTCCACCACCGCCCCCGGCACCCCGACCCGGCTCAGCCCGGATGACGGGCGGATGCACAGCTGGGCCGCCACCGACGGCAAGTCCGCCGCCTGGCTGGCCATCGGGCCCGACGCCACCGGCACATGGGGGACGGAGGTGCTGAGCAGCCCGCTGTCCGGCGGGCCGGTCCGCAGCGTGTTCCACTCGTCCAGCCAGTCGCCCACGAGCGTGCAGATATCCGGCGGGGACGTCGCCTTCCTGGTGCGCGACAGCAGGACCAACGTGGCCAGGGTCGTCCTCTCCCGCGACGGCGCCCCGCTGGTGGATCTCCCGCTGCCCGAGGGGCACTCCGCCGAGGGGCTCACGTTCAAGGACGGCCGGCTCGGCTGGATCGAGTCCTGGACGACCGGCGAGGCAGCCGTCCAGGCCCCGACGGTCTTCTCCCTCGCCACCGGTAAGGTCAGCGCGCAGTACCCGGTGAGCACCCCGAAGGGCGGCGCCGCGCCGTTCCTCGTGTCCCCGCGGCTCGCGGGCGGCCGGTTGCTCTGGCTGTCGCTCCCGGCCGACGGCACCCAGGCGGCCGGCATCCGCTCCGGCGCAGTGGACGGCTCCGGAGCGACCGACCTCCTGCCCGCGGGCTCGAAGTACACCCCGGCGGACGTGGAACTCACCGCCTCCGACCAGGCGGTCACCTTCCTGAACCGCAGCCCCAAGCCGAGCAGCGGCTGGTCGAACGCCGCGCTCCCCAAGCTGTACCAGCTGCCGGTCACCGGCGGCACTCCCGTACGGGTCTCCTGCAACCGGGGCAGCCAGCAGCAGGCCGCCGCCGACCAGGGCAAGGGCGTGGTCTGGCTGGACGCCACCCCCGGCCGCACCGACCTCGTGGCCCGCGACCGCCCGGCCGGCTCCTGCTGATCCGGCGGAGGCCGACGCCCGCGCCGTCGGCATCCGCCGCGAGTGCGGGCGTCGGCCACGCCCAGCGGTCACCCGCAACGGTGAACCGCGCACCGCGTCGCCGTCGGAACGACCGGAGATCCGCCCGGAGATCGTTTGACACTCCTTCGGATGCCGCCAACGATGGGCGCGGAAGCTCGACCGAAGTCCCCTGGAGGCCCTCGCGTGCCGTCCACGCACGGCCGGCGGCTTCCCGCGCATCCACGCACAGCAGGTCACGCGGATCGGTGTTGCGGACGACCTGGGACTTTCGGAGATGGAGATCGACTTCCTGCACGGCAGAACGGCCCCGCACGTTCGGTGGAACTGAGCCGGGCACGCGCGCCCCGTCGGTCGGGACGGCGTGCCCGGCCCGTCACTCGAAGCGCGCGGGGTCGCCGGCCCCGCGTCGGACGATCTCCGCCTCGCCGCCGGAGAAGTCGACGACCGTCGTCGGCACCGTGCCGCAGTCGCCGGAGTCCAGCACGGTGTCGAGCACGTGGTCGAGCCGTTCCTTGATCTCCCAGCCCTGGGTCATCGGCTCGTCCTCGCCGGGGAGGAGCAGGGTGCTGGAGACCAGCGGCTCACCGAGTTCGGCGAGCAGGGCCCTGGTGACGGCGTGGTCGGGGATCCGCACCCCGACCGTCTTCTTCTTCGGATGCATCAGGCGGCGCGGCACCTCCTTGGTGGCGGGCAGGATGAAGGTGTAGCTGCCCGGCGTCGCGGCCTTGACGGCGCGGAAGACGTTGTTGTCGATGTGGACGAACTGGCCCAGCTGGGCGAAGTCCATGCACATCAGCGTGAAGTGGTGGCGGTCGTCGAGACGCCGGATCGACCGGATCCGCTCGAGGCCGTCGCGGTTCTCCAGCCGGCAGCCCAGGGCGAAACAGGAGTCGGTCGGGTACGCGATCAGCTCCCCTGAACGGAGGCCGGCGGCCACGGTGCCGATGGTGCGCGGCTGGGGGGACTCTGGATGCACGTCGAAGTACTTCGCCATTCGGCCGACCCTACGGGATCACGGCCGTCGATCGGCGCAGCCCCCACGCGTCGATCGGCGCAGCCTCCGCGCATGGTGCAGCCCCGCGTCCCGCCCGCGGCGCGTCCGCCCTCACCGCCGCGCCGTCCACCGGAGGAACAGCAGCGCCACGGCCGCGATCCCCGCTCCGAGCCCGTACACCACGGCCGCCCCGGCCCCCAGGGCCGCGCCGCCGAGCACCGTCCCGAGCGGTGTAATCAGGACATCGGACATCCAGGTTCACCTCGGAAGTCGGCGAAGCGTCGGCCGGGGCACGCGGAGCGAGCCGCGCGGGCGGGAGGGAAGGAGTGGGCCCCACTCGACTCCCTCGCCCATGCGCATAACCAGGACACTGCACGTCCGGGTTTCGCCGCGAAAGGCCCACGGGGCTGACCGCCTGGGAGGTCAGCCCGCGCAGTTCGGGCACAGCCCCCGGTAGGTGACCTCCGCCTGCGACACGGCGAATCCGAACCGCTGCTCGGCCGGGAGGTCGGCCAGCGGATTGCCCTGGGGGTGGACGTCGCGGATGGCGCCGCAGCCCGTGCAGATCAGGTGCTGGTGCGGGCGGTGCGCGTTCGGGTCGTAGCGCTTGGCCCGCCCGTCGGTGGACACCTCGACGATCTCGCCCAGGGTGACCAGTTCGCCGAGCGTGTTGTAGACCGTCGCCCGGGAGATCTCCGGGAGGCGCTCCGCCGCCCGGGCGTGCACCTCGTCGGCGGTCAGGTGCACGTGCTCGCCGTCCAGGACCTCGGCCACGACACGCCGCTGGGAGGTGAGGCGCCAGCCGCGCCCGCGCAGCCGCTCCAGCAGGTCACTCATATCGGTTCACCTATTCAGGTCAAGGGGAGGACCGGAGTTTACCAATTCACCTCCGGTGCCTTCCGGTTCCCGATCGGATATGGCTTTGGTGTCTTTCTTGACTTGGATTCCGTCCATCGTAGGATCGGCTCCGGCGCTAGCCTGGGTAGCAGCAGCACGTGACTCCCGTCACTGCCGTGCGCGACGGCGAGCAGTGCCGGGCAGTGGCAACACGTGGCGCAGCAGGACCAGACAGCAGCAGTAGGTGCCGTAGGTAGCAGAGAAGACACCGTGATCCGCCTTGTGAGGGAAGGATTCCCATGTCTGACATCCACGATGCAGCCGGCGTAGAGGCGAAGGCGGAGGGTTGCCCGGTGAACCACGGGCGGGCGCCGCACCCCACCCAGGGCGGCGGGAACCGCCAGTGGTGGCCGGAACGGCTCAACCTGAAGATCCTCGCGAAGAACCCGCCGGTGGCCAATCCGCTCGGTGGTGAATTCGACTACGCCGCGGCCTTCAGGACCCTCGACCTCCCGGCCGTCAAGCGGGACATCCAGGAGGCCCTGTCGACCTCGAAGGAATGGTGGCCGGCCGACTTCGGCTACTACGGCCCCTTCATCATCCGGATGGCCTGGCACAGCGCCGGCACGTACCGGATCAGCGACGGCCGCGGCGGCGCCGGCGGCGGCCAGCAGCGCTTCGCCCCGCTGAACAGCTGGCCCGACAACGCCAGCCTGGACAAGGCCCGCCGCCTGCTGTGGCCGGTGAAGAAGAAGTACGGGCGCGCCCTGTCCTGGGCCGACCTGATCATCCTGTCCGGCAACGTGGCCCTGGAGGGCATGGGCTTCCGGACCTTCGGCTTCGGCGGCGGCCGCGTCGACGAGTGGGAGCCGGACGAGGACGTCTACTGGGGCCCGGAGACCACCTGGCTCGGCGACGAGCGCTACACCGGCGACCGCGAGCTGGAGAACCCGCTGGCCGCCGTCCAGATGGGCCTGATCTACGTCAACCCCGAGGGCCCCAACGGCAACCCGGACCCGATCGCCGCCGCCCGCGACATCCGCGAGACCTTCTACCGGATGGCGATGGACGACGAGGAGACCGTCGCGCTGATCGCCGGCGGCCACACCTTCGGCAAGACCCACGGCGCCGGCCCGGCCGACAACGTCGGCCCGGCCCCCGAGGACGCCCCGATCGAGCAGCAGGGCCTCGGCTGGAAGAGCGGCTTCGGCACCGGCGTCGGCGCCGACGCGATCACCAGCGGCCTGGAGGGCACCTGGACGCCCACCCCGATCACCTGGGACAACAGCTTCTTCGAGACGCTGTTCGGCTACGAGTGGGAGCTCACCAAGAGCCCGGCCGGCGCCCACCAGTGGAAGCCCAAGGACGGCGGCGGCGAGGGCACCGTCCCGGACGCGCACGACCCGGGCAAGCGGCACGTGCCGATCATGCTCACCACCGACCTGTCGCTGCGCTTCGACCCGGTCTACGAGCCGATCTCCCGGCGCTTCCTGGAGAACCCGGAGGAGTTCGCCGACGCCTTCGCCCGCGCCTGGTACAAGCTGACCCACCGCGACATGGGCCCGGTGGTCCGCTACCTCGGCCCGGAGGTCCCCGGCGAGCACCTGCTCTGGCAGGACCCGCTGCCGGGCGTCACGTACCAGCCGATCGGCGCGGCCGACGTCGCCGACCTCAAGCGGCGGATCGCCGCCACCGGCCTGTCGGTGTCCGAGCTGGTCTCCACCGCCTGGGCGGCGGCCTCCTCCTTCCGCTCCAGCGACAAGCGCGGCGGCGCCAACGGCGGCCGCATCCGGCTCCAGCCGCAGATCGGCTGGCAGGTCAACGAGCCCGACCGGCTCGCCAGGGTGCTGCGCGCCCTCGAAGGCGTGCAGCAGGAGTTCGACGCGCAGGCCGGCGACAAGCGGGTCTCGCTCGCGGACCTGGTGGTGCTGGCCGGCGGCGTCGGCGTCGAGCAGGCCGCCAAGGCGGCCGGGCTGGCCGTCGAGGTGCCGTTCGCGCCCGGCCGGGTGGACGCGCCGCAGGAGCTGACCGACACCGAGTCCTTCGCCGCGCTGGAGCCCAAGGCGGACGGCTTCCGCAACTGGGTCGGCAAGGGCAACCGGCTGCCGGCCGAGTACCTGCTGCTCGACAAGGCCAACCTGCTGGGCGTCAGCGCGCCCGAGCTGACCGTCCTGGTCGGTGGCCTGCGCGTGCTGGGCGCCAACCACGGCGGCTCCACCCACGGTGTGTTCACCGAGACCCCCGGCGTGCTGACGAACGACTACTTCGTCAACCTGCTGGACCTGGACACCAGTTGGAAGGCCACCTCGGAGGACGCCCACACGTTCGAGGGCCGGGACGCATCGGGCCGGGTGCGGTGGAGCGGCACCCGCGCCGACCTGGTGTTCGGCTCGAACGCCGAACTGCGGGCCGTCGCCGAGGTGTACGCGGCCGACGACGCCAAGGAGAAGTTCGTCGAGGACTTCGTCGCGGCCTGGGTCAAGGTCATGAACGCGGACCGCTTCGACCTGGTGTGATCCGGCTGAAGCCGTAGCGGACGGGAGCCCGGGGGTATCGCCGCCCCCGGGCTCCCGTCCGTCCGCTCGGGCCTCCGCGTCCCGGGCTTCCGCGTCCCGGGCTTCCGCGTCCCGGGCTTCCGCTCTCAGGTCTCCCCGTCCTGCGGCTTCCGCTCCTCGGCCTTCCGCTCCGCTGCCCGGACCTGTTCGGTGAAGGTGTGCTCGTCGATCCGCTCGACCGTCGCCCCGTGCCGGGCGGCCAGCTCGTCCGCCGGCGCGGGCGAGGCCTCCCGCACCTCCAGCGCGAGCAGCGCCCCGCCGTCCGGCACCCGGGGCGAGAGCACGATCAGCGCGGCGCCGGCCTCGCTCGCGTAGTGCTCCTCGGCCGCGTTGCCCAGTGCCGCGCCCGCCGCGAAGCCGAGGAACGCGCCGACCGGCCCGCCCAGCAGACCCACCAGGCCGCCCAGCAGCCCCGATCCGACGGTCGCCACCCCGGCGCCCCGCCCGAAGGTGTCCTTCGCCTCCAGCACGCCGTCCGCACCGCGCTCCAGGGTCGCCGCGAACCGCAGGCCCGGCAGGCGCTGCGCCTCCTGGAAGGCCGGGCGCCAGGCACCGGCGTCGGGGAAGGTCAGCAGGACGACGTTGTGCTGGTCGCTCATCGCACTCCGATCGGGCCGGGGCCGCTGGTGGCCGGGCTTCCATCGTGACCCCCGGCGCGGGCCGCTGCCACCGCGGCGCCGCTCAGCGCGGCCCGTCCTCAGGGTGGTTGAAGAGCGGCCCGAGGTCCGGGGGGAGGCGATCGACCAGCAGGGCGACGGCCTCCTCCGGGGTGGTGGCGGTGTCGGGTGCCCCGGGCTCGTGCCACCGGCCGACGAGGTAGCGGCCGTCCTCCCGCGTCCGGGCGTGCGGGAGGCCCTCGTGGACCCGGGGGGACGAGGCGGACAGGCTGAAGTGCGGGTCGTAGTGGCTGGTCCGGGGGAAGAGGCGGCGCAGCCGGGGTTCGGCGCGGGCGGCGGCGACGTCGGGCAGGACGGGCCGGGGCTGAGGGGACCTCTGATCGTCGGACCGCATGGTGAGCGGTCCGCCCCGGCGGCTCCCGGAATCGAGCGTGTCAGACGTCCCGGTGACCGATGGCCGCCAACCCGCCCTCCCCGGCGGGGCGGAGGAGCCCTGATGGGTACGGCCGTCAGGCCCTGGCGCGGGCCGCGGCGCGCAGCCTGCGCCAGGTACGGCTGACGGCGGCCGGCCCGGTGCGTCCGGCGGCGGGGGCGCCGGGTTCCCAGTCCCGGGCCGCGTCGGTGAGGCTTTCGTCGGCGGCTCCGGCGGCTCCGGCGGCCCTGGCTGCTCCGGCGGTCGGGGGCCGCGGCCGGGCGGCCCGGGCGGCGCGCAGCAGGTCCTCCGGCCCGAGCGCGTCGAGCCTCGCCCGGGCGTGGTCGAGCAGGGTGGCGCAGGCCTCGCGGATCGCGGCCTCGCCGAGCGGACGGGCCGGGAGGCCGAGGCCCTCGGTCAACTGCCCTTCCAGGGCGGTGCGCAGGTCCTGCACGGAGAGGTCGCGGACGGTCAGCGACAGGTGGGCGGACAGGCCCCCGGCGCCGACCGCCCGGTGCGCGAAGCCGCGCGGGACGTAGAGCACGTCGCCGGGTTCGAGGACGCCGTGCAGACGCAGCGGGGAGCGCTCGTCGTCCGGGAGTTCGCCGAGCCGCCAGTCCGCCGTCGTCGGAGCGTCGTGGACGTACCAGGTCTTGCGCCCGGCGGCCTGGAGGACGAAGACGTCGGCGTCGTCGCGGTGCACCGCGAGGCCCTGGCCGCCGGCCGGGGTGACGAAGAAGAAGGCCTCCACCCGACGGTCGAGTTCCTCGGACAGCCGGGCCACCAGTTCGCCGGTCGGGCCGTGCCACTGGTCGACGCGGCGCAGCAGCAGCGTCGCCCCGCCGCGCAGCAGGGCCAGGACCTTCGTGCGGTCGGCGAAGCCGGGGTGGCTGACGCCGTTGATCACGCGTGCGGTGGTGAAGGCCTCGGGCGGGACGGTGACCTTGTCGGAGCGGACCATCTCCAGGTAGGGGGTGCGCAGCAGTCCGCTGTCGAAGGCGGCGTCCAGTTCGTCGAGGTCGAACGGCGGGGCGGGGGCTGCCGGGGCCGCCGGGGCCTTTCGGGCGAAGAGCGCGGGCTCGCGCTGCCACTGGCGGCCGGCGAAGCTCCGGACGTCGCCGACCCAGTCGGCCAGTGTGGGCGATTCCATGGTGTGTCCCGTGGTGTCAGGAAGTGTTCCGGGGCGGCCTTGCGGGGCGTTCCCGGGGAGGGGGCGCCATGAGCCCGGGGTGTCGGGGTGTCGGGGCGTCAGGCGCCGAGGACCCGGGCCTCGAACCGCACGGAGAGCAGCGAGCGCAGGGGCACCTGCGCCTCCTGCTGCGGGCTGTGGACGACCAGCCGGTTGTCCAGGGCGACGGTCAGCAGGCGCTCGGCCAGCGGCACCACCAGGTGCTTGGCCCAGCAGCGGGCGCCGTCGAAGCCGAAGGGCATGAACGCGGGTTCCTTCTCCGGATCCGCGACGTCCTCCCACCGTTCGGGGCGGAACTCCAGCGGGTCGGACCAGTAGTCCGGGTGGCGGTGCATCAGCAGCGGGAAGAGCGCGACGTCGTCCTCGGGGCGGATCTCGGGGTGCAGCGCGGTGTACGCGGTGCCGCCGTTGCGGTACAGCATCCAGGCCGGCGGGAGCAGCCGCAGCGTCTCCCAGAGGACGGCGGTGAGGTCGGCGCGGTGCTCCGGGAGACGCTGCGGGCCCATCAGCCACAGGGCGTTGCCGGCCAGTGCGGCCACGCCGTCGCAGAGGGTGGCCGTCGCCCGCCGGTACATCGCGACGGCTTGCTTGCGCTCCAGCGTGTCGTCGGCGCCGCGGATCAGCCCGGCCAGTGCGGTGCCGCCGTCCTGCCGTCCGTCCTGGTCGGGGGAGCCGGGCCAGCGGGTGACGGCGCGGTCGACGAGCCGGGAGAGGGCGTCGGAGCGGGTGACGCCGCGCTTCGACAGCAGCGAGACCGGCAGCGGGTCGGCGGAGAACAGCCAACGGCGCAGGTAGGAGGTGCCGGCGTAGGGCCAGGAGCCGGCCATCCCGCGCACCGGGGGCGGCGGATTGCGGATGCCCGCCATGGCGTCCTGCCCCAGTGCCCGGATCGTCCGGGTCGCGCTGTCATGGGGGATTTCGGCGCCGGCGGCGGGTTTGTAGACCGAGCGTTCGGTGGAAAGCACCGGGCGGGCCGCGACGATTTCGGCCATCAGCCGGGAGTCCGATACGCCCACCTTGCCCGGGTCGATCCGGAACACCTTCTCGTCCCTGGCCAGCAGGTCCCGAATCGTCGGGGCGAACACGACGCTACGGCTGCGCGCGGTGGCCGTCGCCATTTCTTCCATGGAAATCCGGCCTCCAATACGAAATGCCCGAGAAATTCGTTCGGTGCGGCGCGCGGGGAATTCTGGACGCGCCGCGACGCCGGCGGGAGACGTGGCCGACCCTCGCTCCCGCCGACGGCTGACGACGTCAGATGACGTGCAGCACCCACGCGTGGTTCGCGAGGTCCTCGTTCTTCTTGAACTTCTTGACGAGCGTCTTGATCATCTTCATGACTATTCTCCAATCCGGGGATTGCGGGCGCGGCGAGAATGTCGCACCCGGGCCGTCCGAGTTGTTCGACATTCCGTTGCCGGGTGCCGAACGGGTTCTTCTGTTCATGGACACTAACCGAAAGTTCGCCGCTCGGACACCCCTTCGGCAGAGGATTATGCAATCGCTGCGCCTTGTTAGCGGTCTATTCGATGGTCGAATCGTTATAACCCGTGGAAATCAAGGTGGGGGCGCGGAGCGGGAACGCGAAAGGACCCCGCGAAGTCGCGGGGCCCTTCTGCGCGTACGACGGGTACGGCGCGGTCGGTCAGGTGCCGAGCACGGCGGTCAGTTGTAGGTCGTGGTGACGGTGACGCCGCCGAAGCCCTGCTGGGCGTAGAGGCTGAAGAAGACGTAACCGGCCGGCGGGTTGGTGATGGTCAGGGTCTCACCGTTGCCGCTGGTGGTGGACTTGGCCTGGTACGCGCCGGTGGTGGCCCAGGAGCCGCTGTTGTAGTACAGGTCGGCGTTGCCGGTGCCGCCGCTGGTGGTGATGGTCAGCTGCTTCACGCCGGCCGGCAGGTTCAGGTAGCCGTAGTTGTAGTTCCCGGTGGTGGCGGCGACGTTGTCGCGGCGGCAGTTCTTGTCGAACTGCCGGGTGTCGGCGGCGGTGCACAGGGGGGCCTGGGTGGTGGGCAGCGAGCCGCAGTTGTCGGCGCCGCACTGCTTGAGCCAGGCGGCGAAGTCGGCGTCGTACGAGGTGCCGATGGTGGTCTTCAGCAGGGTGCGGGCGCCGTTCCAGTCACCCGCGCGGTACTTGGCGAGCAGCGCGTCGACGTCCTGCGGGTGCGACTGCAGCATGTAACGGACGGCCAGGTAGCCCCAGTTGTAGGTCCGGGTGGAGTCCGAGTTGTCGTAGGTGGTGTCGAACAGGGTGCTCAGGGCGTAGGTGCCCTTGGCGGCCTGGGCTACCGCCGCGTCGTAGTGCTCGCCGCGGTAGCTGTAGGAGACGTACTCGGCGAGGCCCTCGACCCACCAGATGGTCGGGGTGGTCATGCCCGCCTCGAAGTCGCCGTACATGTCGTAGCGGCCGTCGAGGTAGTGGGTGTACTCGTGGTTGAGGTTCCAGATCTGGAACTGGGGGCGCAGCCAGGAGGCCTCGTGGGCGATGAAGCGGGCCTGGTTGCCGGCCACGGCCGGGTTGCCCTCCTCGTACATGCCGCCGTTGTCGACGTCGATCTTGTACATCTCCCAGGCGTACAGGCTGTAGTTGTAGTAGTCGTCGAAGGCGACGACCTCGAGGTTGGTGTTGTTGTCGTTGGCGACCGGGCCGTTGTCCTTCACGATCTTGTGGAAGAACGCGTCCTGGTTGATCAGGCTGGTGCAGGTGTCGGCGAGCTGCTGCGCGGTCATGTCCTGGGCACGGATGCGCAGGTTGGCGTTGCAGGTGTGGTCGACGGTGAGCACCAGCGGGACGAGCTTGGCCGGGACGTCACAGGTGCCGTAGAGGGAACAGTTGCCCTCGTCCTTCTTCTCCGTGAACCAGAGCAGGTTCATGGTGAGCGGACCGGTGTTGCCGACCAGCGGGTAGCGGTTGATCAGGTCCTTGAGGATCGGTCGGCCCTGGGGGCGCAGCTCCTCGTGGGCGACCAGGTTGCCCAGCTGGATGCCGATCTTGGTGACCACGTCGCCGCCGTTGATCAGGCTGCTGTTGCGGGTGACGAAGGAGGCCGTGGTGGTGGCGAACGTGGGGTCGGCCTGGAGGGCGGAGATGAACTCCGGCAGGTCGAAGCCGTTCACGATGACGGTCTCGGTGTTGGCCACGGCGGCGGTCATCGCGGCGGGCCAGCTGCCGGTGTAGTCGTTCAGCAGCCGCTTGACGACGCCGGTGTAGCGGGCGTTCTCCTGGGCGCTGTCGATCAGGGTGACGGCCTCGGCGAGGGTGTCGCCGTTGGCGTCGCTGATGTCCCTGGTGCGCGGGGCCGCGAAGAAGGAGTCCAGCGCGCCGCGGATGGCGGTCTTGAGGCTGTCGCCGTACGGGCCGACGGCGTCCTTGTTGTACCACTGGACGTAGTAGCCGGCCCGCAGGAAGAGCACCAGCTGCCCGGCCGAGGTGGAGTTGTCGCCGGGGTAGGTGGCGGCGGTGTCGCGCAGGGCGTTGGCGACGGTGACCATCTGGGCCTCGTTGAAGGCGCCCTTGGCGTCGTTGCCCTTGAGCTGGAACAGCGTGTTGACGCAGTCGAGCCCGGCCGACTTGACCTGCTGGACCAGCGCGGCACCGGACTTGCCGGTGAAGGCCGAGACGTCGCAGGCGGCCGCGGCGGAGAACTGCCGGGCCGCCTTGGCGGCGCCGACGGAGCTGCCCGCCGTCGGGGCGGTCGCCTTGGCCTGCTGGTCGGAGGCGAGCGGGCGGGCGTCCTTGGGGGTGTCCGGGGACTTGGGCACCGGGATGGTGCGCGGAGCGGCCTTCCCGGCCGAGGCGGAGGGGGCGGCCGAGGTGGCCGGGTTCCCGGCCGGTGCGGCGCCCGGGGTTCCGGCGGCCTGTGCGGCCGGCGCGAACAGGCCGAGCGAGAGGAGGAGCGCGGTGCCGAGCGCGGGGAGTCTGCGCGCGGCGTCCTTCGCCATCGAGGAGGGACGCATCTGTGGGGGCCTCCGGGGCCGTCGAGGGTGGGGGCTGCCGTGCTGCGTGGGGCGCACGGGCCTTGCGGTGTGACATGTAAAATGGCACAACGGGGAACGCGGAGGGAAGGCCCGGGAACGGATTGGCGGTCGGCGAGACCGAAACGTTGTCAGGTTCGCGTGGGCGTCGGGTCCGTGAGGGCGTCGAATGCTCGCGGATGCCCTGTCTGTCCCGATCTGCCTGGCCTACCTGGCCTACCTGGTCTGCCCGGTCTGCCCGGTCTGTCTGGTCTGCCGATCTGCCCGGGCGTCAGGTCCGCACGAGCGGCCGGGGGGTGAGCGCCGCGAACTCCAGCGGCGCCGACGGGTCCACCGACAGGTCCGCCGGGGCCGGCTCCGCACCCGCGCGGACCAGCAGGTCCCCGGCCGCCGCCACCATCGCGCCGTTGTCGGTGCACAGCCGCAGCGGCGGCACCCGCAGCGCGATCCCGGCCGCCGCGCACCGCTGCTCGGCCAGCGCCCGCACCCGGGAGTTGGCCGCCACCCCGCCGACCACCACCAGGGTGTCGATCCCGTGGTCCACGCAGGCCCGCACCGCCTTGCGGGTCAGCACGTCGGCGATCGCCTCCTGCAGCGCGGCCGCCGCGTCCGGCACTCGCGGCTCGTGCCGGGCCTCCACCCAGCGGGCGGCGGCGGTCTTCAGCCCGGAGAAGGAGAACGCGTACGGGTCGTCCCGCGGCCCGGTCAGCGGGCGCGGCAGCCGGACGGCCGTCGGGTCGCCCCCGCGTGCGGCGCGGTCGATCGCCGGGCCGCCCGGGTAGGGGAGCCCCAGGATCCGGGCGACCTTGTCGAAGCACTCGCCGGCCGCGTCGTCCAGGGTGTCGCCGAGGTGGACGATCGGGTCGCGGGCGAGGTCGCGCACCAGCAGGAGCGAGGTGTGGCCGCCGGAGACGATGAGCACCACGCAGGGGTCGGGCAGCGGCCCGCCGTCCAGGGTGGCCACGGCGACGTGCCCGGCGAGGTGGTGCACCCCGTACAGCGGAACGCCCAGCGAGAAGGCGTACCCCTTGGCGGCGGCCACGCCCACCTGCAGCGCCCCCGCCAGCCCCGGGCCGGTGGTCACCGCGACCGCTCCGACGTCCGCCAGGGTGAGCCCGGCCCGGTCCAGCGCCTCCCGGACCACCGGCGCCATCGCGTGGACGTGCGCCCGGGCGGCGATCTCGGGCACCACCCCGCCGTACCGGGCGTGCTCGTCCATCGAGGAGGCCACCGCCTGCCCGAGCAGCACGCCGTCGCGCACCAGGCCCGCGCCGGTCTCGTCGCAGGAGGACTCGATGCCCAGCACCACCGGCGACCCTGTCATAGCCACTCACCCTTGTCGGTCATTACATGGAACGGTGACCATTGTGCCCGACGGGGAGTGAGGAATAAGCAGGAGCCCATGCTTCGTTCTTGCAACTGATACGCAATAGTGTTGTCCCGGCACGATCACCACCGTTCAACCCGCCGAAAGGGGCCGTGTCCTGATGGGCACCTACACGCTTCCCGACCTGCCGTACGACTACTCCGCGCTGGAGCGGGCGATGTCGGCCGAGATCCTGGAGCTGCACCACTCCAAGCACCACGCCGCCTACGTCAAGGGCGCCAACGACACCCTCGACCAGCTGGCCGAGGCCCGCGACAAGGAGCAGTTCGGCGGCCTGGTCGGACTGCAGAAGACCTTCGCCTTCCACCTGTCGGGCCACGTGCTGCACTCGCTGTTCTGGCAGAACCTCTCGCCCGAGGGCGGCGACCGCCCCGAGGGCGAGCTGGCCGACGCCATCACCGAGCACTTCGGCAGCTTCGAGGCCTTCAAGAAGCAGCTCACCAACGCCACCACCGGCGTGCAGGGCTCCGGTTGGGGCATCCTGTCCTGGGAGCCGCTCGGGCAGCGCCTGATCGTCGAGCAGGTCTACGACCACCACGGCAACGTCGGCCAGAACACCACCCCGCTGCTGGCCTTCGACGCGTGGGAGCACGCCTACTACCTGCAGTACCGCAACGTCCGCCCGGACTACGTCACCCGCCTGTGGGACGTCGTCAACTGGCAGGACGTGTCGGACCGCTTCGCGGCCGTCAAGAGCGCCTGACCCGCATCGGGTGACCTCGGACGACCCGCGCCGGATGCCCCACATCGGGTGATCCGCATCGGGTGGCGGAAGGTTCCGGGCCGGTCGGGCGGTCCGGGGCCTTTCCCCTTCCTCCCACGGGAGTTGTCCGCGAAGGGAGCCGCATCCGGACACGGCCGGTGCACCCCGCCGCAGGCTGGACGCCACCCGTCGTTCGCCCGCCGGTCGCATGCGCTCCCTACGCTCGCTCGGACCACCGCCGGTGACCGGCCGGCAACGGCCTCCCGGCCCGTCCGCTGCCGTCGCCGCAGCTGTTGCTGCCGCCGCTGCTGAGCGAAAGGGCGCCCGATGGCCCCGCGTCTCTCCCTCGTCGTCCCGATCTACAACGTCGAGCGCTACCTCCGGGAGTGCCTGGACTCGATCGCGGCGCAGACCTTCGGGGACTTCGAGTGCGTCATGGTCGACGACGGCTCGACCGACGGCGGCCCGGTCATCGCCGAGCAGTACGCCGAACGGGACCCGCGCTTCCGACTGGTCCGCCAGGACAACCAGGGCCTGGGCGCCGCCCGCAACACCGGCTGGCGCCACCTCACCCCCGGCACCGAGTACCTGGCCTTCGTCGACAGCGACGACACCCTGCCACCGCACGCCTACCAGCTGATGACCGGCACCCTGGACGAGACCGGCTCCGACTTCGCCGCCGGCAACGCGCTGCGCCTGCGCACCACCGGCCTCAGCCCCTCGCACGGCCACCGCCGCCCGTTCCGCGAGACCCGGCTGCGCACCCACATCAGCGAACTGCCCGCCCTGGTCACCGACCGCACCGCCTGGAACAAGGTCTACCGGCGCTCCTTCTTCGACGGCGCCGGCCTGCTCTACCCCGAGGGCATCCTGTACGAGGACGCCCCGGTCAGCGTGCCCCACCACTTCCTCGCCGCACGCGTCGACGTGCTCGCCGACCCGGTCTACCACTGGCGGGTGCGCGAGGACGGCGACCTCTCCATCACCCAGAAGAAGACCGACCCGCGCGGCCTGGTCGACCGGGTCCGCTCGATGGAACTCGTCCGCGAGTGGCTGCTCGCCCGCCCCGAACCCGCCTTCGCCGACCACCTGGGCGCCTACGACCGCAACTGCCTGGTCGAGGAGATCCCGATGTTCTTCTGGACCGTCCCGGACGGCGACCGCGCCTACCGCGCCGCCTACCAGCAGCACGTCACCCGCCTCCTGCGGGCCATCGGCCCCGAGGCCCAGGCCGGCCTCAGCCCCCAGCTGCGCCTCAAGTACCGCCTCACCCAAGCCGACTCGATGCCCGCCTTCGTCGCCGTCCAGCGCGCCCACCGCCTCGCCCGCCGCACCCGCCAGGCCCTCCGCAAGGGCTGAGGTCGGCCACAGCGGTCTCCGCCCCGGCCGTGCTCGCGTTCCCGCGCGCCGGTCGCCGACACGCGTCACCCTCCACGGCTGCCGGCCGCGGCGGAGGTTCCCGCCGCGGCCGGGGAGCCCGACACGGTGGTCAGTGCGACCACGGCGAGGCCCAGGACTCCCGCCGTCTTCGCCGCCTTCAGGCGATCACTTCGCCCTCACCTTCTCCGGCCCCGACCGGCAGGCCGGAGCGTTGCCGGCAGGGGTGGCCCCCGCGGCTGCGAGACACCCGGGGGCGGTCATGGCCCTACTGGAAGTGAACGGTGCCGGGCGGCGGGGCCGGCAGGCAGTCCGGGCCCGATCCGTCCAGCAGACCTGCCGTGATCACGCCGTAGGCGTGGGAGGGGTCGGTCTTGGCGAGGGGGAAGCCCACCATGAGCAGCTTGCCGGCGGGGATCTTGCCGGGGCGGATGTGGAGAACGGTCTTGCCGTCCTCCCCACTGATGTCCCAGCCGTCGGCCGGCAGGCTGATGTCGCCGGGGGAGGGGTGCGCCGAGCCGGGCGGGGCCGAGCGCGGCGTTTCGCCGCGGGGCGGCTCCGGGTTCGGGGAGGTGGACGGGGACGAGGACGGGCTGGGGGACGCGGTCGGGTCGGGACTGCCCCACGGGGTGGCGCAGTCGGGGTCACCGGCCAGCACGCGGCTGTGCACGCCGATGCGGTCCAGGTCCTTCTGCAGCTTGCCCAGGTCGATCTTCCCGGCCGGGTTGACGATGGTGAGTTTGACGAGGTCGTTCCCGTCGTTCTGCAGGGTGTAGGCGGCCGCGGGCTGGCTCGGCAGCACGGTCAGGGCGACGCCTGCCACGGCGGCGGCCAGACCCGAGGCCAAACCGACCGGGATCCAGCGCACGCGGGCGCCACGGCGGGGTCGGGCCGTGGCCGAGTGGTCGGGGTGCGGGCTTTCCGCCCGCTGCTGGACATGGTTCTTGAGCTCGTGCATCAACCGCTCCTCGAAGCGTTCGGCGTTCATTCAGGCCTCCACAAGGGACGAGGGGGACGGAGCGGATCCGGGATTGGCGCCGGGCTGCTGGAGGGCCTTGCGAGCCCGGTGCAGCCGGACCCGGGCAGCCACGGTGCTGATACCGAGTGCCTTGGCGGCCTCGGAGACGCTCAGACCGTCGACCGCCACCAGTTCCAGCACCTCCCGCAGTCGGCGCGGCAGCAGAGCGATGCGTTCCAGCAAGTGCCGCGAGGCGCGCTCGGCGTCGATGCGCTCCTCCAGCCGTGCGATGTCATCGCCGTCCAGCAGCCGGTGGCCGGCTATGCGGCCCTCGGCCGCCCAGATCCGCGCCGCGCGCCGCTCCTGGGACGCGGCCACGTTGCGGGCGATGCCGTGCAGCCAGGCGATCGGAGTGCCCAGCTGCGGCCGGTACCCGCCGGCGGCGGAGATCGCCGCGAGGAAGACCTCGGTGACCAGGTCGGCCGCGGCGTGCGGGTCCCGGGTCCGCCGGGTCGCGTACCGCAGCACCGCTTGCACGTGCTCACGGTAGAAAGCCTCGAACGCTTCCGGATCCTCACCGATCCGCGCGACCATGCCGTGGTCCGGCGGTTTCCTCACATCGACTCCCTTGTCTGTCCGTCCCCCATCTCCTCTTGGTGGTGCACGGCAGGAGCGTTACATCCGAACCCGGATCGACTTCGAGGCCCGGTACGCAGAGGGCTGCGGTGGAGTTCGAGTACCCCGAGAACCGACGAAGCGCCGTGCCCCACGCAGGGTGGGGCACGGCGCTCGACGTGTGCGTTCCGGGTCAGCCGAAGAAGGCGTCCAGGATCTGTTGGGCGGCCGATCCGGCCGGGAGGGTGCCGGCGCGGACCTGGGTCTCCAACTCGGGGGTCAGGCGCCGTACTTCCGGGTTCTCGTGGAGGCGGGCGTAGAGCTGGTCGTGGACCATGGACCAGGTCCACTCCACCTGTTGGTCGCGGCGCTTCGCGGCCAGGGCGCCGGTGGCGTCGAGGACCTTGCGGTGCTGCTGGAGGCGGTCCCACAGCACGTCCAGCCCGGCGCCGTCGCGGCCGCTGCACGTCAGCACGGGGGGCGTCCACGCCGCGTCCGGGGGCTGCAACAGCCGCAGGGCGCCCGCGAGTTCGCGGGCCGCCGCCTTGGCGTCGGTCTCGTGCGGGCCGTCCGCCTTGTTGACGGCGATGACGTCCGCGAGCTCCAGGACGCCCTTCTTGATGCCCTGCAGCTGGTCGCCGGTCCGCGCCAGGCTGAGCAGCAGGAAGGTGTCGACCATCCCCGCCACCGCCGTCTCGGACTGGCCGACGCCCACCGTCTCGATCAGCACGACGTCGTACCCCGCCGCCTCCATCACCACCATGGACTCGCGGGTGGCCTTGGCGACCCCGCCCAGCGTCCCCGAGGTCGGGGACGGCCGGACGAATGCCGCGGGGTCGACGGCGAGGCGCTCCATCCGGGTCTTGTCGCCCAGGATCGAGCCGCCCGTCCGGCTGGACGTCGGGTCGACGGCGAGCACCGCGACCCGGTGCCCCTGGCCGGTCAGCATCGTCCCGAAGGAGTCGATGAAGGTCGACTTGCCGACGCCGGGCACCCCCGTGATGCCCACCCGGACCGCCCCGCCGGCGTGCGGCAGCAGCCGCTGGAGCAGCTGCTGCGCGAGCACGCGGTGGTCGGGCCGGGTGGATTCGACGAGGGTGACGGCGCGCGCGATCCAGGCGCGCGAGCCGTCCAGTACGCCCGTCACGTAGCTGTCGAGGTCGATCGTCCGCGGAGGCATGGGATCAGGCGATCACAGCTCGTGGCCGAGGTCGGCCGCCAGGGACTTCAGCAGGTCGTACGCCGCGTCCGGGATGACCGTCCCCGGCGGGAAGACCGCCGCCGCGCCCGCCTCGTACAGGGCGTCGAAGTCCTGCGGCGGGATCACGCCGCCGACCACGATGGTGATGTCCTCCCGGCCCGCCGCGGCGAGTTCGGCGCGCAGCGCGGGCACCAGCGTCAGGTGCCCGGCGGCCAGCGAGGACACGCCGACGATGTGGACGTCCGCCTCGACGGCCTGGCGGGCGACCTCGGCCGGGGTCTGGAACAGCGGGCCGACGTCCACCGTGAAGCCGAGGTCGGCGAAGGCGGTGGCGATCACCTTCTGGCCGCGGTCGTGGCCGTCCTGGCCCATCTTGGCGACCAGGATGCGCGGACGGCGGCCCTCGGCCTCCTCGAACCGCTCGACCAGGTCACGGGTGCGCTGGAGGGAGGCCGACGGGCCCGCTTCGTCTCGGTACACACCCGAGATGGTACGGATCTGGCCGGAGTGGCGGCCGTACACCTTCTCCAGGGCGTCGGAGATCTCGCCGACGGTGGCCTTGGCCCGGGCCGCGTTGACGGCCAGGTGCAGCAGGTTGCCGTCCAGCGAGCCGCCGCGCTGCGGACCGGCCTCGGCGGCCGCCGTCAGGGCGCGCAGGGCGTCCTGGCAGGCGGTCTCGTCGCGCTCCTCGCGCAGCCGGCGCAGCTTCTCGATCTGCCGTGCCCGCACCGAGGAGTTGTCGACCTTGAGCACGTCGATCTGCTCGTCGTTCTCCACCCGGTACTTGTTGACGCCGATCACCGGCTGGCGGCCGGAGTCGATCCGCGCCTGGGTGCGGGCGGCGGCCTCCTCGACGCGCAGCTTGGGGATGCCCGCGTCGATGGCCTTGGCCATGCCGCCGGCCGCCTCGACCTCCTGGATGTGCTCCCAGGCCCGCGCGGCGAGGTCGTGGGTGAGCTTCTCGACGTACGCGGAGCCGCCCCACGGGTCGATCACCCGGCAGGTGCCCGACTCCTGCTGGAGCAGCAGCTGGGTGTTGCGGGCGATGCGGGCGGAGAAGTCGGTGGGCAGGGCGAGCGCCTCGTCCAGGGCGTTGGTGTGCAGCGACTGGGTGTGGCCCTGGGTCGCGGCCATCGCCTCCACACACGTACGCGTCACGTTGTTGAACACGTCCTGGGCGGTGAGCGACCAGCCCGAGGTCTGCGAATGGGTGCGCAGCGACAGGGACTTGGGGTTCTTCGGGTCGAACTGCTTGACCAGCTTGGCCCAGAGCAGCCGAGCCGCGCGCAGCTTGGCGACCTCCATGAAGAAGTTCATGCCGATCGCCCAGAAGAACGACAGCCGCGGCGCGAAGGCGTCCACGTCCAGGCCCACGTCCAGGCCCGCGCGCAGGTACTCCACCCCGTCGGCCAGGGTGTAGGCCAGCTCCAGGTCGGCGGTCGCACCGGCCTCCTGGATGTGGTAGCCGGAGATGGAGATCGAGTTGTACCGGGGCATCTTCTGCGAGGTGTACGCGAAGATGTCCGAGATGATCCGCATCGACGGCTGCGGCGGGTAGATGTAGGTGTTGCGGACCATGAACTCCTTGAGGATGTCGTTCTGGATGGTCCCCGCCAGCTTCTCCGGCGGTACGCCCTGCTCCTCGGCCGCGACGATGTACAGCGCGAGCACCGGGAGCACGGCGCCGTTCATGGTCATCGACACCGACATCTTGTCCAGCGGGATGCCGTCGAACAGCTGGCGCATGTCGTAGATCGAGTCGATCGCCACACCCGCCATGCCGACGTCGCCGGTGACGCGCGGGTGGTCGCTGTCGTAGCCGCGGTGGGTCGGCAGGTCGAAGGCGACCGACAGGCCCTTCTGGCCGGCCGCGAGGTTGCGGCGGTAGAAGGCGTTGGACTCCTCGGCGGTGGAGAAGCCCGCGTACTGGCGGACGGTCCAGGGCTGGTTGACGTACATGGTCGGGTAGGGCCCGCGCAGGTACGGGGCGATGCCCGGGTAGGTCTCCAGGAAGTCCAGGCCGGCCAGGTCGGCCCCGGTGTACAGCGGCTTGACGCCGATGCCCTCGGGGGTGTCCCAGAGCAGCTCGTCGACGTCCTTGCCGGTGGACTGGCGCCAGGCCGCCTGCCACTGCTCGCCGGTGACGCCCGCGCCGTCCGGGACGACGGCGTCACCGTCCAGTCCGATTCCGGTGAAGTCGGGGATCATCGAGTGGCTCCGATCTGGTCCAGCAGGGAGGTCAGGACGGCAACCGCGTCGCCCCCCGCGAAGATGAACTCGTCCACTCCGGCCGGGAGTTCCCCGAGCCGTCCGGCCAGCAGCACCTTCGCGGCGCCGGCCGCCTTCAGGGCCTGGGCGACGGACGAGGCGTGCTCGGCGTACAGGGCGTCGCTGGAGCAGAGGCAGGCGGCGGTGGCGCCGGAGGCCCGGAAGGCCGCGGCGAAGGCCGCCGGGTCGACGGACTCGGCCGAGACCGTCGCGATGCCGCCCGCCTGGAACAGGTTGGCGGCGAAGGTGGTGCGCGCGGTGTGCGCGGAGGCGCTGCCGATCGAGGCGAGGAAGAGGGCCGGGCGGGCGCCGTCCGCGGCGAGCCGGGCGTCCGAGCGGTCCCGCAGCGCCTCGTAGGCCCCGGCGCGGCGCACCCGCGGCAGCCCGCCGCCGAGCGCGGCCGGGGCCGGCTCGCGGACCAGCGGCTGCTCGTCCAGGTGCGGGAACTCGCTGACGCCGGTGATCGGTTCGCGCCGCTTGGCGATCCGTACGGACCGCTCCGCCCAGGTCGCGGCGATCCGCTCGCCGACGAGGCCGGACTCCAGGGAGGCGCGCAGGCCGCCGGCCCGATCGATCTCCTGGAACCAGGCCCAGGCGGCCCGCGCCAGTTCGTCGGTCAGCTGCTCGACGTACCAGGAGCCGCCGGCCGGGTCGATCACCCGGGCCAGGTGGGACTCCTCCAGCAGGATCGCCTGGGTGTTGCGGGCGATCCGGCGGGCGAAGGCGTCCGGCAGGCCGAGCGCGCTGTCGAAGGGCAGCACGGTGACGGAGTCGGCGCCGCCGACCCCGGCGGCCAGGCAGGCGACCGTGGTGCGCAGCATGTTCACCCACGGGTCGCGGGCGGTCATCATCACCCGGGAGGTGACGGCGTGCTGGCGCTGCGCCGAGGCTGCCGCGCCGGCCCCCGAGACCTCGGCGACCCGGGCCCAGAGGCGGCGCGCGGCACGGAACTTGGCGATGCCGAGGAACTGGTCGCCGTCCGCGGCGTAGCGGAACTCCAGCTGGCCGAGCGCCTCGTCCACCGAGAGTCCGGCGGCGGTCAGCGCGCGCAGGTAGGCGACACCGGTGGCCAGCGAGCAGCCCAGCTCCTGGGCGGGGGAGGCGCCGGCCTCGTGGTACGGGAGGGCGTCCACGGTGAGCGCCCGCAGGCCGGGGTACCCGGCGGCGCAGCGGGCGGCCAGCGCGGTGGCCGCGGCGAGCAGCGCGTCGGTGCGGGCGCTCTGGCCGGTGCGGGCCTGGAGACCGAGCGGGTCGGCGCCGAGGTTGCCGGCGGCGGCGCCGGGGGAGACCTCGCGCTCCTCGTAGAGACGGAACAACTGCTCGGCGGCGTCGGCGAATTCGGGTCCGGCGTCGAGCGCCACGGCGGCCAGGTCCAGGTACACCCCGGACAGCGCCTCGGGCAGGGCGTCCACCGGGAGGCCCGCGCCGCCCAGTTCCAGCCAGAGCGAGCTCACCCCGTGCTCCAGGTCGGCCAGCACGGCCTCGTTGGTGCGCCGGCGGTCCGGGTCGGCGTGCCGCTGGCGGACGTCCCAGCCCGCCACGGCGGAGCCCTGCGGCCGGCTGCCGCGCACGAAGGGCGGGAAGCCCGGGTAGCCGGGGTCGGCGGCGGTGTCCTCGCCGGTGTACAGCGGGCGGGCGCTCAGCCCGTCCTGGAGCCGGGTGGTGAGCGCCTGCTCGGCGGCGGGGCCGTCCTCGGGCTCGGCACCGGACTTGCGCAGCACGCCCTGGACGAGCTGCTGCCACTGCTCACGGTGCGCGGCCGGGAACTCGGCTGCGAGGGGGAGCCCTTCGGGCGGGACCTTCATGTGCGCAGGTTAGCGCCCGTTCGCGGGGCCGCAGGAGGGGGATTCCGTGTGACCTTTCCCTCGATCCGGCTGATTTCGAGCACTCGCCGGGACGGGGCGTGCCACGGGGCGTCCGTGCAGGTGGCACCGGGGGTGGGAAGGGGTGTCGTGGGGTGGGAGTGGAGGGGTAGGAGGGGTGGGGGTGGCGGTCGTCGGTGGTCGGTGGTGGCGGTCGGTGGAGCGGCCGGTGGCCGAAGTCGGCGGGGCGGTCCGGAGCCGGCCGGTGGCGGCCGGTGGCGGCCGGCGGTGTCCGAGGTCAACGCCGATGGCACGGAACGCGATCGATGTCCCGTCGTGCGGTCAAAACGTCATGATCAGGGGGATTGCGGAACCGGCCCCCTCATCTATTAAGTTACTTCGAAGAAGGTGGGCGGGGCAGCACCCCCCCGTTGCTCGCCCTGCCCGCCTTCGTCCTCCCCGGCCCTGGCCGGGCCGTCTCCCGGCCCCGTCCGGTCCGTCCCCAGATTCCCCCGAAGGAGAACGACCGCCATGGGTAAGCGTCGCAAGCCCAGCCCCCCGAGCCGGGCCCGCATGGCGGTCCTCACCACGGCCATGGCGGCCGGCGGCGCGGTCCTCGCCTCCGGCACCGCCCACGCCGAGCCGGCCCCGAGCCTCGCCACCGTCAAGGAGCAGGTCGACCAGCTCAACGAAGAGGCCGAGCAGGCGATCGAGAAGCACAACGGCTTCCAGGCGAAGCAGCAGAAGCTCCAGGGCGAGGCCAACCTCATCCAGGAGAAGGTCGCCCGCGGCCAGGAGGCGATGAACGAGCTGCGGACCCGGCTCGGCGCCGTCGCCGCCGACCAGTACCGCACCAACGGCATAGACCCGTCGGTCCAGCTGATGCTCGACTCCGACCCGTCCGCCTACCTGGAGCGCGCCTCGGTGCAGAACCAGGTCTCCGACTCCCAGGCGAACCTGCTCAAGCAGGCCCAGGACGAGCAGCGCAAGCTCGACCAGGACCGCGCCGAGGCCACCGCCACCCTGGCCGCGCTCGACTCGGTGGGCACGCAGCTGGCGGAGCAGAAGAAGGACATCCAGACCAAGCTGGCCCAGGCGCAGGAGATGCTGAACAAGCTCAGCGCCGAGGACCGCGCCAAGATCAACGCCCAGCAGAGCGCCGAGAAGGCCAAGGCCGAGGCCCAGCAGGCGGCCGCCGCCGCGGCCAAGGACCGCGCCTCCCGCTCCGCCGAGCGCCCGGACATGAACGCCCCGGTGCCGTCGGCCAGCGGCCGGGCCGGCACCATCATCGCGTTCGCCCAGGCCCAGCTGGGCAAGCCGTACGGCTGGGGCAAGAGCGGCCCCGCCAGCTTCGACTGCTCCGGCCTCACCAGCCAGGCCTACCGCGCCGCGGGCGTCACGATCTCCCGGACCTCCGAGGAGCAGTGGAAGGACGGCCCGCACATCGACCGCGCCAACCTCCAGCCCGGTGACCTGGTGTTCTTCTATGACGACCTGCACCACGTCGGCCTGTACATCGGCGACGGCAAGATGATCCACGCCCCGCGCACGGGCAAGAACATCGAGGTCCTGCCGATCTCCGTGATGCCCTACAAGGGCGCCGTCCGCCCGGCCTGACCGCGCGCCTCACCAACCGGGCTGAGGCCTGACGGGCCGCCGCGGACCGGGGTCACCGGCCCACGGCGGCCCCTGTCCGCGGCGGCCCCGGTCCGCCGCGGGGTCAGCGCAGCGGGCGGCAGAGCAGGACGTCCGGGACGCCGTAGTGGAGCCACTTCCAGGTGTCGGCGACACCCGCGACGTACTCGTCGTCGGCGCACTGGCCCTTGTAGTAGCCCGGCGCCCAGTCGCTGGCGGTGGAGCCGCCGGTGGCCGGGCGGTTGTCGCCGTGGTCGAACCACACCGTCCGGCCCGTGGTGGGCAGCGGGGTGGCGGACGGGGCGCAGAGCAGCGCGGACATGGCGTTGCGGTTGACGCTGTAGCCGACGGCGAAGGTGTTGTCGGGGCACTGGAGCTTGTCGTAGCCGGTGGCCCAGTCGCCCCCGGTGACGTAGCGCTGGTCGGTGACGGTCACCCAGGCCCCGCCGCCGGTGACGGGCCGGCCGGCGTCGGTGCACAGGCCGCGGCTGTCGCTGCGGCCGAGGCCGACCAGCCGCTGGCCGTCGGGGCAGTTGCCCTTGCGGTTGCCGGGGCTCCAGTCGGGCAGCGCCAGCATCCGGGTGGAGACGTTCTGGTCGGCGTGGTCGAGGTCGAGCATGTTCCAGTGGCTCACCGGGGCGACCTGACCGGTGTACGAGGGCGCGTCGACCAGCTTGTGCCAGTCGGCGGCGCGCCAGTCGCCCGGGTCGTCGAGGCCGAGCTGACGGCCGTCGGCGTCGTAGGAGAGCAGGGCCCAGTTGTCGTTCGGGACGCCGCCGCTCTGCCAGCCGACCAGCGGCCAGACGGCGAAGTCGGTGTCGTTGGCGGCCAGGATGTCGGTGAAGCGGTCGAACCAGGCCTGTTCCTTGGTGTTCGTGGAACCGCGTCCGGCCGCGCCGAACTCGCTGATCCAGACGGGCGCGGTGAAGTGCTGGCCGGAGCGCGTGACGAACAGCGCCTCCTGGTCGACCACCTGGGCCAGCTGTTCGGGGGTGAAGTCCTGGTAGCGCGGGTCGCTGGTGGCGCCCAGGCCGCCGGCCGCGCCGGTGTTGGCCGGGCCGGTGTAGGCGTAGAAGTGCGCGGCGTAGACCAGCTTGTCGGACCGGACGAGGGTGTTCGACAGGGTGGCGACCGGGGTGAGCATCGGCCGGCCGTGGGAGAACCCGGCGGCGGGGATCCCGTACCAGTTGATGCCCTCCATGACGACCAGCATGTCCGGGTCGGCCTGGAGGATGCGGTTGCCGGCCTCCTCGAAGGCGGCGTACTCGTCGTGGGCGTCGCCCATGCCCCAGTTGGGGTCGTCCCAGGTGTCCCGGCGCACCTCGTTGCGCAGGTCGGCGCCGACGACGCGCTTGTCCGCCTTGTAGCGGTTCACCATGAACAGCCAGTCGTCCTCCCACTGCGCGGTCGACTGGCCGCTGTTCCACCGCTCGTTGCCGTCCAGTCCGCAGCAGAACCGGTAGCTGGTGGTGTGGTTGTTGAGGATCACCGCGAAGCCGTCGGCGGTCAGCGCGGCGACGACGGCGTCGTACACCTGGAGCGGGGTCTTGCCCCTGAGCTGCGGGTTGGCGGTGACGGCGGCGTCCGGCACCGGAGTGGTGTCGTGGATCATCGCGTTGGCGAACGGGAGCCGGACGCTGTTCAGGCCGAGGCCGTGCAGGCCGGTGAGGATCCGGCTGATCGGCGCCCGGTCCAGGCCCAGCGGGATGTTGTACGACACCTGGCCGGCCTGGTTGTTCGCCGGGTCCGTGGTCGAGCCGCTGCCCTCCCAAGTGCCCTGGGCACCGGCCCAGTTGCCGGCCTTCAGTTTGAACCGGTCGCCGTTCGCGTCGACGATGTAGCGGCCTCGGGTGCTCAGCGGGCCGGTCCAGGAGGCGGCGAGCGCCGGGCCGTTCGGGGTCGCCTGCGCCGCCGGGGCGGGGGTCGGGGAAGCGGGGGCCGGGGCCGCGACGGCGGCCGGCCCGGCGAGCAGGGACGCCGTCGCGACGGTGGCCACGAGGAACCGGCGGCGTATTCGTGGTGAGCGGGCTGGACTGCTGGGGTTCACATGGTCTCCACGGTGCGGGGGAGCGGGGGCAGGAGTGCTGACGGTATGTCGGAGTGCCGTCCGCGGAACAGGGCCTGGATGAACCGTTGGGAAAGGCCCTGTTCCGCGATCGTGAAGTCTCGGCGATCGCGATCCGAGAGTGCGCGACCCATTCAGAAACACCGTCTGCGAATGCTAAGTTACCCGGCGGTCAGGACCAGTGCGATGGCTCCGGGCCGCGTATCCCACCACAAGTCACCTCCGCTTCAGCACCGTTGACCCGAAGGGACCCTCCACGTGACCGTGCGCAAGCTGACGTCGTCAGCCGCCGCGACAACGACCGTGCTCCTCCTCTGCGGCGCCATCCTGAACGGAGCGGCGGCCTCGCCGGCCGCTGCGACCACGACCGGCACGACCACCGCGACCAGCACGACCTTCGCGACGGCCGATCCGGCCGCCGCGCCCGCCGGCTCCGGCACGCCGGCGACGCTGGCGCCCCCGGCGTCCGGTACGGCCGAGGCCGTCGTGGCGACACCGGCGCAGGGCAGCGCGCCGGCCACCGCCACCGCCGCCCCCGGCCTCGCGCTCTCCTCCTACGACGCGGCCACCGGCTCCGCCGTGCTCGCGCCGACCACCACCGGGGCGCAGTCGCCCTCCGCCAGGGCCGATGCCCCGGCCGCGGCCGACGACGCCGCGGCCGCCGTCCAGCCCGGCCAACTGATCGACAGCCCGCCCACCCCGGCGGCCCCGCAGGGCGCGCTGGTCGCCGTCACCGGCGTGCAGCCGGGCGCGGACGGGAAGGTCGTCGTCACCACCCGCCCGGCCACCCTCCCCGAGCTGCTCGGCGCGACCAGCACCAGCCTGCACAGCGCCGTCAGCCCGAGCGCGTTCCAGGTCCAGCCCCGGATCGGCGGCATCCAGGTCACCACCGACCTCGGAACGACCGAGGGCCACGGTTCCGTCTCCGGGAGCCTGGGGCTCACCGCCGACGCGACCGTCCCGCTGCCGAACGGGTCCTCGGCGAAGCTCTCCGGCTCGGTCTCGATCACCCCGGCCGTGGACTTCTCCTACCAGGGCGGCCTCGGTCTGATCGACCCCCAGCAGGCCCGGATCGGCTTCAGCCTGGGTGCGCACGCCGACTGGCACGTCAGTGCGGACCTCAGCGCGAGCACCGGGGCGGTCCGGATACCGCTGGCCACGTACAGCGCCAGCCCGGTGGTGATGGTCGGCCCGCTGCCCGTCGTCATCAACCTGAACTTCACCCTCTCCGCCGACATCGCCGCCGACGGCACCGTCACCCTCGACGCCGAGCAGGCGTACGACGGCCAGTGGGGCGTCCACTCCGACTACGTCAAGGGCCCGGGCTGGACCACCACCACCGACCCCGGGACCTCCACCGTCACCCCGCTGCGCCTCAACCTCAGGGGCTCGGCCTCGGCGAAGGCCGGCCTGCTCGCCGAAGGATCGATCGCCCTGTACGACACCGTCGGCGTCAAGGCGTCGATCGAGCCGTACCTGCGGGCCGCCGTCAACGGCTCGATCGTCCTCGACGGCGCCGGCGGCACCCCGGACATCAACGGCACGGCCGCGCTCTACGGCGGACTCGACATCAACGGGGCGCTGATGGCACGGCTCGCCATCCTCGGCACCCCGATCCTCTCGGCCGACCTGCCCTTCCTCGCGTTCCACCGCGAGTGGCTGCTGGCCTCGGTGAGCACCGGCCCGAACCCGCCGCGTCTGGTGGACTGGACCTCGCTCAGCTCCGGCCTGTCCGACGACGCCCACTCCGCCTACCTGAAGACCCGGGCGGACTGGGACCCGTACGCCCTCAAGGCGTCCTGCCCGGACGGCAGCCGGCTGATCGGTCTCAGCCACGGCGGTGACGACGGCCTGTGCACGGACGTCACGAAGGCGGACCTGTGGGACGCCGGCCACGCGTACCTCGTCGACCACGGCGGCACCTACGTGAACACCGACTGGGCGCCGGGCTACAGCAAGGCCCAGTGCCCCGCCGGCTCCTACGTGTCCGGCTACAGCCGCAACGGCCGGACGATGGGTGTGCTCTGCGCCAAGTCGACTGCTCCGCTGGGTACTTCGACCCGCACGCTCTGGTTCGACAAGGGCGACAACCGGCCCGCGGTGGCCTCGGGCGGCGACTTCGCGTACGGCTTCGCCAAGGGCCAGTGCGCGAACGACGAGTTCGTCGCCGGCGTGGCCTACAGCCAGCCCTGGTGGCAGCTGTGGGCGGCGCGGCCGTACGCCCTGCTCTGCCAGAAGCTCGCCTGACGCTCTCCTGGTCCTCGCTCGACCTCTCCTGACCCTCTCCTGACCCGCGCGCGGGCAGACCCGGCCGGGCGTCACTCCTCATCGGGTGGTGACGTCCGGCCGGGGCGCGGCCCGCGTCGCACGCCGCGTGTCAACGAGCCGCGTGGCTCGCGGCGTTCTGCGACGAAGCGGTCAGAAGGCGGCGAGCCGCCGCAGCAGGTGCGCCGGGTCGGTGAGGCCGCAGGCCCGGCGGACGGCGGCGTCGTGGGCGGCGGCGAGGGCGTCGAGGCGGGTGAGCCGGGTGCGGCCCTGGCGGGAGAGGTGGGCGGTGATCCGGCGGCGGTCCTGGTCGCCCTGGCGCCGGTAGGCCCAGCCGGAGTCGCACAGCGAGTCCACCAGCCGGCTCAGGCTCGCCTGCGGGATCAGCAGGGCCTGGGCCAGCTCGCCCATCGCGTGCCCATGGCCGTCCGCGAGGGCGCGCAGCAGCCGCCACTGGTCGACGGTGCAGTCCTCCTCGGCCAGGGCGGCGGCGAGGCCGCCGGAGAGCCGGCGGTGCGCCAGTGTGACCAGCTCGACCAGCAGCGGCTCCGGGACGGCGGGTCGGTCCGTCGAGCGGCCGGCGGCCTGATCCGTCGCCGCGCCCGTCGACTCGCCGGCGGCCGGGCCCGTCGACTCGCCCGTGGCCGGGCCCGCGGGATCGCCGGGGCGGTCGTCGACCCCCGGCGCGGCACCAGCTGCGGTCATCGGACGCTCCCTTCCGGCCTTCCCCGATATCGGCGGTACGACGATACTCGCACTGTGAGCGTCGAGGTGAGCTTGATCGATCCGCTCGATGCGCTGCACTCGGTCCGCGAGGGGGCGGCGTTCCGGGTGGGCCTCGTCGTGCCGCAGTCCGGCCCGCTCGGGCTCACCGGACCGTCCGCGCTGGACGGTGCGCTGCTCGCCGCGCACGAGGTCAACGCGGCCGGCGGTGTCCTCGGCCGCCCGCTGGAGCTGGTGCTGGTGGACGGCGGCGGCGCGCCGGACCGGGTCGCCGGCGAGGTGCGGCGACTACTGGACGCCGGGGCGCTGGACGCGCTCGCCGGGTGCCACACCAGCGATGTGCACCGGGCGGTGGAGGCCGTCGCCGCGCGCCGGATCGCGTACGTCTTCACCCCGCCGCACGAGGGCGGTTCCCGGCTGCCCGGCGTGCTCTGCACCGGCCTCGACCCGTACCGTCAACTCGGCTCCGCCGTCCAGCAGCTGACGGAACGCCACCGGATCCGTCGCTGGGCGCTGATCGGCAACGACTACATCTGGCCGCGCTCCGTCCACCGGGCCGCCGAGCGGCTCGCGGCACGGGCCGGTGCCCGGGTGGTGCTGGAGCGGCGGGTCCCGTTCGGGGCGGTCGAGGCGATGCTGGAGCCGCTGCTGGACGCGGTGCGCGCCGCCCGTGCGGACGCCCTGCTGCTCAGTCTGATCGGGCGCGACCTGGTGCACTTCAACCGGGCGTTGCGGCGCAGCGGGCTGGACCGCACGCTGGTGCGGCTCTCCGGCGCCCTGGAGGAGAACGGCCTGCTCGCGCTCGGCGGCGACGACACCGGGACGCTGTACGCCGCGATGCCCTCCTTCGCGACACTGGCGGAGGAGCGCCGGCAGAGCCTCGCCGAGCGGCACCGGGCGCTGTGCGGCCCGTGGGCGCCGGTCCTGGACGCCTACGCGGTGGGCCTGTACGAGGGCCTGCACCTGCTCGCCGGCCTGGCGGCCCGCGGGGCCCTGGCCCCGGACGGCCTGCCGGCGGCCGCCGGGCGGTTGCTGCACCGCGAGGGTGCGGGTCGGGCGCCGATCCATCTGGCCCGGGCCGAGGGCCTCGGCTTCGCCGTTCTGCCGCGGTAGCCCCGGACGCCTCCTTCTCGCCAGGTGGAATGTCGGAACAGAACCCTTCCATCTGGAAATAGTTGCCCCTACAGTCTCTCCACACACCCGCAGGGTCGTCACGGAGAGAGAGCACCATGGCCGACACACCCGCGCCCCAGGGCATCGAGAGCTACGGCTACCAGCAGGAACTGCGCCGTTCGCTCGGCTTCACCGACCTGCTCGTCTACGGGCTGGTGTTCATGGTGCCGATCGCACCGTTCGGCATCTTCGGCGGTGTCTTCCAGGGCTCCGGCGGCATGGTCGCCCTGGCCTACCTCCTCGGCATGGTGGCGATGATGTTCACCGCCCTGTCGTACGCCCAGATGTCCCGGGCCTTCCCGATGGCCGGCTCGGTCTACACCTACGCGGGCCGCGGCATCGCCGCCCCGGTCGGCTTCCTGTCCGGCTGGATGATCCTGCTCGACTACGTGCTGGTGCCCGGGCTGCTCTACCTGATCGCCGGCGTGGCGATGAACTCGCTGGTGCCGTCCGTCCCGGTCTGGCTCTGGCTGATCGGCTTCGTGCTGCTCAACACCGTCGTCAACTACCTCGGCATCGAGACCACCAACCGGGTCAACAAGGCGATGCTGATCGGCGAACTCGTCGTGCTGGCCCTGTTCGTGGTGGTCGGCGTCATCGCCCTGGCCGACGGCAAGGGCCGGGGCTTCGACTTCACCCCGCTGTACAACGCGCACACCTTCTCGTGGAGCCTGGCCTTCGGGGCGGTCTCGATCGCGGTGCTCAGCTTCCTGGGCTTCGACGGCATCTCCACCCTCTCGGAGGAGAACCGCGACTCCACCAAGGCCATCGGCCGCTCCATGGTCGCCGCGCTGCTGCTCGCGGGCACACTGTTCGTCGTGCAGACCTGGGTCGCCTCGCTGCTGGTCGCCGACCCGGACGCGCTGATCCGGGACGGCGACCCGAACGGCACCGCCTTCTACGACGCGGCCCGCACCGCCGCCGGCGGCTGGCTCGCCACGCTCACCGCCGCCTCCACCGCCGTGGCCTGGGGCTTCGCCAACTCGCTGGTCGCCCAGGCGGCCACCTCCCGGCTGCTGTACGCGATGGCCCGCGACCGCCAGCTGCCCGCCTTCCTGGCCCGGATCCACCCCACCCGCCGGGTGCCCGTCAACGCGACCCTGCTGACCGCCGGGGTCTCGCTGGTGCTCGGCCTCTACACGGCCTCGCGCGAGGACGGCATCACCCTGCTCAGCACCCTGGTCAACTTCGGGGCGCTGACCACCTTCCTGGTCCTGCACGTCGCCGTGGTCGTCCACTACCTGATCCGCAAGCGCAGCAAGGACTACTGGCGGCACCTGATCGCCCCGGCGCTCGGTTTCGCGATCCTCGCGTACGTGGTGGTCAACGCCGACATCGCGGCCCAGCGGCTCGGCTTCGTCTGGCTGCTCGTCGGCGTGATCGTGCTCGCCGGGCTGATGGCGACCGGGCGCAAGCCCCGGCTGGCCGTCACCGAGGCCGAACCCGCCACCGTCACCGTCACCGACGCCGTCGCCGACGCCACCACCTCCGATGCAGCCGTCGCCCCGGAGGGCACCGCAACCCCGGAGGCCACCGCCGCCCCGGACGTCACCGCCACCACGAACGCCACCACCACGAACGCCACCACCGCCGAGGAGAAGCAGTGAGCCTGCCCGAGATCGTCCGGCTGACCCCGACCCCGGAGGACTACGCCTACACCTTCGGCGGCCGCGCCCCGCTGGTCACCGTCCAGCCCGGCACCGTCATCGAGCTGACCACCGAGGACTGCTTCGGCGGCAAGGTGCGCGGCACTGGCGACCTGCCCAGCCAGGTGTGCGTCTTCCCCTACCTCAACCCGGTCACCGGCCCGGTCGCGGTGGCGGGCGCCGAGCCCGGGGACGTCCTCGCGGTGCACTTCGTGGAGATCACCCCGGCCCGGGAGTACGGCGTCTCCAGCACCTTCCCGCACTTCGGCGCGCTGACCGCGACCCACAGCACCGCGATGCTCCACCCGGCCCTGGAGGAACGGGTCTGGGTCTACGACCTGGACGTCAAGGCGGGCGTCTGCCGGTTCCGGGCCCGCAGCAGCGAGTTCACGGTGGAGCTGCCGCTCGACCCGATGCACGGCACGGTCGGGGTGGCCCCGGCGGGCGGCGAGGTGCTGGCCTCCATCACCCCGGGCGCGCACGGCGGCAACCTGGACACGCCCGAGATGAGGGCCGGCACCACCGCCTACTTCGGGGTCAACGTCGAGGGCGGCCTGCTCGCCATCGGCGACGGCCACGCCCGCCAGGGCGAGGGCGAGGTGTGCGGTACGGCGGTGGAGGCGGCGATGCGCACCACCGTGATCGTCGACCTGATCAAGGGCGGCGGTCCGGCCTGGCCCCGGCTGGAGAACGACGACTTCCTGATCAGCACCGGCTCGGCCCGTCCGCTCGAGGACGCGTTCCGGATCAGCCAGCACGACCTGGTCGGCTGGACGGGCGACCTGCTCGGCCTGGACCAGCTCGACGCCTACCAGTTGGTCAGCCAGGCCGGGCTGGCTCCGGCGGCGAACGTCTGCGACACCAACTACACGATGGTCGCCAAGCTGCCGAAGAACCTGCTCGGCCGGGCCCGCGCCTACGACGGGCTGCACGACCGCCTGCGCGAGACCGCCGGGGCGTACCTGCGGCACCGGTAGCGGCCCGGCGGCGCGGCCAGGTCAGGCCAGGTCGGGCCGGGCCGGGCGCCGGTTCGGGCGTGGGTTCAGGCGCCCGGGTCAAGGTCCCGGCAAATCCCCAGACCCCCACCCCACCCCCACCCGGGGCCCGTCGGCACCCCCACGCCGACGGGCCCGCGGGGGCACCCCTGGGCTTCAGGGGTGCGGTGCGCAGACCAGCAGGTACGGGAGCAGCGGCAGCACCGACACCCCGAACCGCCAGACCGTCCGGCGCCGTCCGGCCCCCGGACGGCCCAGCCGCCGGACGCGGGCGAGCACCCCGGTGGAGGCCACCGCCAGCGCCTCGCCGCCCCCGCCCGGATCCGCTGACCCCGACCCCGGCCCGCTGGTCGCCAACACGCAGAGGGCGGCGGCCAGTTCACTGCGCGACACCTGCTCCAGCGCCGCGTCGTCCGCCGCCATCTCCAGCAGCAGCGCCACCTCGGAGCGCCCCAGTCGGGCCAGCGGCAGTGGCCCGAACAGCAGCGCGAAGGTGTCGGCCGGCAGCCGGAACAGGTGGTGACGGCCGTGGATGTGCCCGTGTTCGTGCGCGACGGCCGCGGCGAGCTGCCGCTCGTCCAGCAGTCGCAGCGCCCCGCGCGACAGCACCACCCGGGGCCGGCGCCCGGGCAGGCAGTAGACGGCCGGACGGGCGTGCTCCAGCACCAGCACGCCCCGGCGCCGATCCGGTACGCCGACCACGTCCAGCACCGCCCGGTGCCGTCGCCGGGCCCGTCCGGTGCGCAGACCGACGGCCGTCACCAGGGCGGCGAACAGGGCCCCGCCGACGGCGAGCAGCCACCAGTCGTGGGTGTGCGGCAGCCCCGGCCCGGCCGGTTCGGCGGGCAGGGGCCGGCCGAACGGGCCGAACAGGCCGAGCAGCCCGGCCGGCCGGTGGGCGAAGGGCTCCAGCGCGTGGTGCGCGGTGAGCAGCAGGGCCACCGCGAACGAGGCCATCAGGGCGAGCCAGAGCACCGCGCCCGCCGCCGGACGGGCCTGGAGCCGGGCCGAGCCGGCCAGCCGTCGGGGGAGCAGGACGCCGGTCACCAGCAGATGGAGGCAGAGCACCGCGAGGGTCACTCAGGGCCCCGGGACTTCACCTGTTCGAGGGCGGCGAGCAGGGCCGAGGCCTCGTCCCCGCTGATCCGGTCGACGAAGTGGAGCAGCGCGCCCGCCCGGTCGGGGGTGGTCTCCAGCGCCTGGTGCATCAGCCGGGCGGTGTACTCCTCGCGGGTGCAGGTGGGCTCGTACACCCAGGCGCGGCCGACCTTGTCGCGGCGCAGCCAGCCCTTGGTGTGGAGGATGTCCGCGACCGTGGTGACGGTGGTGTACGCGACGGCCCGTTCCCGCTGGAGGTCGTCCACCACCTCGCGCACCGTGGCGGGCCGGCCCCAGGACCAGAAGCGGTCCATGATCTCGGCCTCCAGATCGCCGAACCCCCGTAGCACCGCCCTCTTCTCCCTCGTCGAGCCGACCGTCGGCGCCCTTCGCCCGCCGGAACGCGGCCCATGCTACGGCGAGCGCCGGGCGCCCGCCCCCGGGTGAAGGGGACGGGCGCCCGGCGTGGCGCGGGTGGTGCCCAGGTGGTGGTCGGCCGGTGTTCAAGGCGTGTCCGAGGCCGGTCACCGTAGGCGGCCGCCGGTGCTCAGGACAGCCGCCGCCCGAGCGGGATGCGGGAGCGGGTGAACAGCGCCGCGAGCAGCCCCGCCAGCACCGGCAGCGCCAGCACGATCAGCAGCAGCTCGCCCCAGGGCGCGGTGATCAGCGCCGGCGGGGCCCCGAACCCGCTGGCCCGGGACTTCAGCAGCCCCACCGCCGGCACGAACCCGTTGACCGCCCCGAGCAGGGCGCCCAGCAGCGCGATCAGCGTGCACTGGAGGCCCGCCATGCTCCGCCGGATCCGCGGCGGAGCGCCGACGGCGGCCAGGGTGGCCTGGTCCTGCCGGGAGTCGGCGGCCGCCAGCCCGGTGGCGATCCCGGCCGCGCCGAGCACGACCAGCCCGGCGAAGCCGGTGAGCGCCAGGGTGAGCGCGTCGCTCTTCGGCTGGTAGCCGCGCTCCACGGTCAGCTGGGCGAAGCGGTCGAGCCGGACGGCGGCCGCCTCGGCCCGCTGCTGCGCCTTGCGGTCGGGCGGGGTGGCGGGCAGCCAGACCGACCCGGTCGGCCGGGCGGAGAGGCCGAGCCGGGGCAGCGCGGAGGGCAGCACCAGGCCCTGGGCGAAGCCGGCGGCGGCCGGACTGTCGACCAGCACCGCCTCGACCGGCACCTCCTGGAGGTCGGGCTTGGGCACCTCGCCCGGCTGCAGCGGGGCGCCGCCCCCGCCGCGCAGCATCAGCACGGCCCGGCCGTCGGCGCCCACCAGGGACCGGTCGAAGACCAGCAACTTGCCGGCGGCCAGGGACTGTTCGGCGCCCTGGTCGTGGATGTCGAAGAGGTTGTGCAGCACGGTGGCGTCCCCGGCGGCCAGGTGCGGCGGGGCGTAGGCGGTGCGCCGGATCCCCTCCGGGCCCTTGAGCTGGACGGTGCTGGAGCAGTTGTCGCAGAAGCGGTACAGCACCTCGCCGAGATCGCCGCGCGGGCCGAGCCCGGACAGCTGCCGTTCCAACTCGGCGCGCTCCTCGGCGAGTCGGGGCCCCTCGGTGTGACTGATCAGCTGGACGGCGCCGTACGGGGCCTGCGGCCGGTAGTCGCGCCGGTTCTCGGCGTCGGTGCTGGTGGTGTAGACGCCGATGGCGACGGCGCCGGCCACCGCGGCCATCACCGCGGCCACCGCCGGAGCGGTGCGCGAGCGGTGCCGGGCGGAGTCGCGCAGCGCGAGCCGGGGCCCGAGGGGAAGCCGGCCGGCGGTCCGGCCGATCAGCGCGATCAGCATCGGGGTGCAGAGCAGCAGGCCGAGTTCGGCGGTCACCGAGCCGCCGAGCACGGTCAGGGTACGGAGGTCGTAGCCGCCGACGCCCGGCTGGTCGCGCTCGACCGCGGCCGCGCCGTACATCGCGAGCACGGCGCCGAGGGCGAGCAGTACGACGCCGCACACGGTGACCAGCCGGCTGGGCCCACGGACGGTGTCCCGGCCGGTCAGCCCGGCGGTGACGCTGCGGCGGGCGGCCTGCAGCGCGGGCAGCGCGGCCGCGAGCAGCGCGGTGACCAGGCCGATCCCGGCGATCGCCAGCAGGTCCAGCGGCGGTACGGCGAAGTGGCCGAAGCGCGCCCCGCCGATCCGCTCGATCCACGGCCGCAGCACGGCGACCACGGCGGTGCCGAGCACCACGCCGACCACCGCACCGGCCGCGCCGAGGACCACGCCGCCGCCCAGCACCACCGCGCCGACGTGGGCACGGCTGCCGCCCGCCGCGCCGAGCAGGGCGAGTTGGCGGCGCGAGCGGCGGGCGCCGACCGCGAAGGCGGGCCCGGCGAGCAGGGCGACCTCCAGCAGTGCCATGCCGGTGACGGTGGCGACGACGATCCTGGTGTTGCCGGCGGCCGTCCGGTCGCCGGAGCGGTACGCGTCGCGGTAGTAGGGGACGGCCTGCTCCGGCGGCGGGGCGAGTGCCACCGAGCGCGCGGTCAGGGTGTATCCGTGGGCGTTGAACCGCTGGACCTCGGCCCAGCCCAGGCTCGCCCCGGACGGCAGCCGGACCAGCCAGGCGGACCGGGTGGCCGAGGGCTGCTCCGCGGTGGGCCGGCCGGCGGCCGGTGCGCTGCTCAGCGCGGTGTTCAGCGGTTCGACCAACTCGCCGGGCCTGGCCACGAGTTCGACCCGGCCCAGCTCGCCCGGGTGCTCCACGACGCCGGTGATGGTGTAGCCGGTGCCCTCCAGGCCCTGGACGGTGGTGGTGGCGCCGGGTTCGAGCCCGGAACGGTCCAGGAAGGCCCGGGTGACGGCCACTTCGTGCGGGGCGCTCGGGGCGCGGCCCTCGACCAGGTCGAGCCGTCCGCGCCAGACCGGGTCGCCGAGGTCGGCCTCGGTGGTGAGGGTGCGGACCAGGCCCTCGGGCGAGGTCGCGCCGGCCTCCGGGCCGGGCCGGGCCGGGGTGAGCACGGTGCCGGGCGGCAGCAGCGAGGCGACCAGGGCGGCCGGGTCGGTGCTCGCGCCCTTCTGCTGTTCGGCCGTCGGCTGCTCCCCGGGGCGGGGCTGGACGGAGAAGGCGCCGTCCTCGGCGATCGGGGCCTGCTCGACCGGCTGACCGGGGGCGAGCGAGGTGACCAGGGCGTCCGCGCCGCCCACCACCCGCTCGACCCGTTCGGCCGGCGTCAGCTGCCCGCTGCGGTGGACCACGTCGGCGCCGGTGACGCCGAGCACGGGCAGCGCGATCATGGCGGCGATCAGCGCGCTGCGGCCCTTGGCCCGCAGTGCGTCGCGGCGGGCGATGCGCAGGGCGACCCGCCAGGCTCCGAGCCTCACCGCGTCACCTCACCGAGCGTGCCGGCCGGGTGCGCCGCGGCGAGCCGGGCGGAGGAGCGGCGGCCGGGGGTCTCCGAGGCGACCGCACCGTCCCGAAGGTGGACCACCCGGTCCGCCCAACTGGCGTGGGCCGCTTCGTGGGTGACCATCATCGCGGCCGCGCCGGCGTCGCAGCGGGCGCGCAGGACGGCGAGCACCGCCTCGCCGGTGGCCGAGTCCAGGGCGCCGGTCGGCTCGTCGGCGAGCACCAGCCGGCGCTCGCCGATCAGTGCCCGGGCGATCGCGACGCGCTGCTGCTGGCCGCCGGACATGTCGTCCGGGAAGCGATCGGCGAGTTCCCCGATGCCCAGCTCCTCCAGCGCGGCGAGCGCCTCCCGGCGGGCCCGGCGCCCCGGGACGCCGTCGAGTTCGCGCGGCAGGGCGATGTTCTCGGCGGCGGTCAGGGCCGGGATCAGGTTGTAGTCCTGGAAGACGTACCCGATCGAGCGCCGCCGCAGGTCGGCGAGCTTGCCGCGGCCGAGGCCGCCGAGCGCGACCCCCTCCACCAGCACCTCGCCGTCGCTGGGCTGGTCCAGCCCGCCGGCCAGGGTCAGCAGGGTCGACTTCCCGGAGCCGGACGGGCCCATGACGGCGACGAACTCGCCCGGGTGGACGGCCAGGTCGATGCCGCGCAGGGCGTGCACCTCGGCGGCGCCCCGCCCGTGCACCCGGGTGACGTCGGCCAGGCGCAGGACGGGTGCGGGCCGGGTCGGATCGGTGTGGGACACACTTCCCCCTCGTGAGCTGCTCAACTGCATATGTCGGTGAACTATATATGCCGGAGGACGTGAGGCAAGGCGGGATGGTTCCCGGATGGGGGCGGTGAGGTTCGGTCAAACTTCTACAAAGCTGTCGAGGATGTGGGCGGAACCCGGCGCGGATCGTTCGGGGCCGGTCTATGCTCGGGACGGCTCGCGGGTTCGGGGGCCGGGGTTCACGGCTTCGGGGTCCGGGGGGCGTGACTCCGCTGGTCCGGGGCCGTGTCGGGCCGTGCCGAGTCGCGTCGCGGAGCTCGTCGCCCGACGCGCGGTCAGGTCCGGGCGCGGCGGCCCGTGGAGGTCGGCGCGGCCGCCCTGCGCGCCTACCCGCCGGCCGCGCGGGCGATGGCCATCATCGAGGTCGTCGAGGCCGCGCGCCGAACCGTCGGCCGTGCCGGCCGCACGTCACCGCCCGCCCACGCGGACGGTCGGTGGGCGCAGGCCCGCCACCCGTCCGTACCCTCCTCCCGTGAAGGAGGTGCCGTCGTGCACACCCTGACCACCGCCGACTTCCTGATCCGGCTCGCCACGGGCGTCGCCTGCGGTGCGCTGATCGGCGTCGAACGCCAGTGGCGGGCCCGGATGGCCGGCCTGCGCACCAATGCCCTGGTCGCCGCCGGCGCCACCCTGTTCGTGCTGTACAGCGAGGCCGTCGGCGACTCCGGCAGCCCCACCAGGGTCGCCTCGTACGTCGTCTCCGGCATCGGCTTCCTCGGCGGTGGCGTCATCCTGCGCGACGGCGCCGGCGTGCGCGGCCTCAACACCGCGGCCACGCTGTGGTGTTCGGCCGCCGTCGGGGTGCTGGCCGCCGCCGGCCAACTGCAGTTCGCCGTCCTCGGCACGCTCGCCGTGCTCGCCGTCCACCTGGTGCTGCGCCCGGCCGGCCGGCTGCTCGACCGGGCCCCGCAGTCCGGCAGCGACCCGGACTCCACCAGCCGCGCCACCGTCCACCTGGAGTGCGACCGCAAGTCCGAGACCCACATCCGGGCCCTGCTGCTCCAGGCCCTCGCCGCCTCCGGGCTCGCCCCGACCGGTCTGCGCGCCCGCCGCACCGACAGCGGGGACGCCACCAGCCTGCGGGCCACCGTCGCGATCGCCGGATCGGTGACGCCGGCGCTCGAACACGTCGTCACCCGGCTGTCGTTGGAGCCGGGCGTGCGCGATCTGCACTGGCACCTGGAGGACGAACCGGAGGACCCCGGCAGCCCGGCGCTCGCCTGAGCCCGTGGAGCCGAAGGCCCGCCACGGCCCCGATCCACCCGATTCCCGCCCGGACCGACTGGAGGACCGATGCCGACCCCCGATCCCGAACACGGGCCGCTGGTGCCGATGCTGCTGGTGCTCACCGTGGTCACCGGAGTGGTCGACGCGGTCAGCTACCTCGAACTCGGCCACGTCTTCGTCGCCAACATGACCGGCAACGTGGTCTTCCTCGGCTTCGCCCTGGCCGGCGCGGCCAACCTGTCCGCCACCGCCTCGCTGGCCGCCCTCGCCGCCTTCCTGCTCGGTGCCCTGGCCGGCGGGCACCTCGCCCGGCGCCTGCCCGGCCACCGCGGACACCTGCTGACCACCGCCGTCACCGTCCAGTCGGCGCTGGTCGCGGTGGCCACCGTGCTGGCGGCGGTGGCCGGCCACACCGCCGACCCGGCCCGCTACACCCTGATCGGGCTGCTCGGCTTCGCCATGGGCGGCCAGAACGCGGTGGTCCGCGCACTGAAGGTCCCCGACCTCACCACCACCGTGCTCACCATGACCATCACCGCCCTGGCCGCCGACCGCACCGGCCCCCGCCGTCTCGCCTCCGCCGTCTGGATGTTCGCCGGCGCCCTGGTCGGCGCCCTCCTGGTCCTCCACGCGAGCGTCCCCGTCGCCCTCGCCCTGCCTCTCGCCCTCCTCCTCGCCGTCGCCGCCCTCACCCACCGCGCCGCCGGATCCACCCCGGCCCCCGCCTGGACGAGCCCCCGCTGACCGGGCGGCGAAGGAGCGGCTGTCCCGCCGGTGCGCTAGGGTCCCGGCGGGTCCGTGGTCTGCGGACCGTCGGGAAGGACGGGGGAGTCGGATGGGTGCGAGCGCCTGGTCGTACGCGATTCCGTACCGGGAGGACCTCCAGGCTGCCCTGGAGGTCCTGCGGGAGAGGGTCTTCACGGAGGACGAGTACTACCGGCAGGAGGGGTTCGCCTCGCTCGCGGAGCTCATGGACTCCGGGTGTCTCGACGAGGAGGGCGGCGCGCACTCCGTGCTCGACGTGGTCACCGTGGTCCACCGCGCCGTCGACGAGGAGGACCACGGCGACGTCCGGGTGGTGGAGGGGGCCGAGGTCGTGGAGCTGTTCGGCACCGAGCGGCCGTCGCTCGACACCGTCCGCGCCGCCGAGGAGAAGGGCGCGGGCGACATCGACTTCCCGCCCTCCTTCCGGGGCTCGGGCTGCTGCACGGTCACCTACGGGCCGGACGGCGCTCCTGACGGCCTCTACTTCTGGGGCGTCACCGGCGACTGACGGGCCGGGGCACGGGCCGGGGCGCGGCCCGAGGCCGGTCGGCCAGTCCTCGTCAGCCCCCGTCAGTCCTCGCGGCAGTGGCCGGCGCGGCCGCTCCAGCCGGGTTCGAGGCGGGCCCAGTCGGTGCTCCAGGCGGTCTCGGCGCGGCGGTCGAGGGTGTGGAGGCGCAGGCGGAGGGCGAGCGCCAGCAGGGCCAGGACGGCGAGGAGGGCCCCGGTGCCGGTGCAGCCGGCGGAGACCGCGAGGGCCACGCGGTCGGCCGGGGGGCCGGAGACGGCGCCGGCCGGGTCGACCCAGACGGGGACGTGGCTGCCGGTGACGGCGGAGTGCGGGGCCTGGACGGTGCCGGCGCGCTGGGTGCCGTCGGGGGCGGTCCAGGCGGCGGCGACGTCGATCCGGTTGCCGTAGCCGCCGGAGAAGCGGCTGCGCGCGGAGGTGGCGGCGGCGCGGTCCGGGAGGTCGCGGACCACGGCGTCGACCCGCTGCAGCCGTCCGCGGTCGGCCGCGGCCTGGTGTTCGGTGGAGCGGTAGAGGAGCAGGGAGCCGCCCGCGGACAGGGCGAGGGCGAGCACCGCGCCGAGCGCGGCGGACAGCCAGGCGCGGGCCCGGGAGCGGTCGAGGGGGCGGACGAGCGGCTCCTGCCGGGCACCGAGGGCCCGCCGCAGCTGTCGGCCGACGCGTCGGGGGAGCGACGCGGGCCGGGCCCGACGGGGAGTGCTGGACACGGTGAGGGCTCCTCAGGGGCGCGGTGACGCACGGCCTTTCCGCCCCAATGTCCACCCGACGACCCCTCGCGCACAAGACTCGTGCGCGTCCGGAGGAACGCCAGAGCCTCTCGGCCCCGCAGCCGGGACGTTCGACCCTCGGCGTCCGGCGGGCGGCGCGGGCAAGCTGGAGAGCGGCGGCGCCCTCCCGGTGCTTGGGCGCGGCCGTGGGCCCGGTTCGGCCGTGGGGGCGCCGGGTCGAGGTACGGGGCAGGGGGTGGTCGTGGGGTCACCCCCTGCCGCGCCGTGTCCGGAGCCTGCCCGTGCTCCGCCCGTTCCCCGGAGGCGAGCTGACGAGGTCCCGGCTCAGGGCCGGAGCTGACGAGGTCCCGGCTCAGGGCCGCCTGTTGCCCGGACGTCGGGCCCGCCGGGCGCGTCCTCAGCGGGCGACGGGGTAGCCGTGCGTCCCGTCGGCCCGGACCACGTCCAGCCCCGGCAGCCAGCTGCCGAGGACCAGCGCGGACGGGTAGAACATCGGCTCCGGCAGCGCGTCCACCGGGAAGCGCTCCCAGCCGGCGCAGGCGTGCGGCTCGGTGACCACGGCCTCGGCCAGGCTGGGCGGCGCCAGCACGGCGGCGGTCAGCCGGGGTCGGCCGAGTTCGTGGTCGAGGTGGACGGCGAGCACCCGCATCTCCTCGGCGGGCAGCACGATGCCGGTCTCCTCGGCGAGTTCGCGGGCCGCGGTCCGCTCGAAGGACTCGCCGAGGTCGACCTTGCCGCCGGGCAGGCTCCAGGTGGGCGGCTCACCGGCGGTGATCCGGCGGCCGATCAGCACCCGGCCGTCCCCGGTGGGCACGATGATCCCGGCGCCGAGCAGCGGTGCGATCGGTGCTGTGCTCAACTCGCCATCTCCTTCGGCTGGTTACCAGTTGGCGCGCTCGTAGTCCTTGAGGAAGCAGCCGTACAGGTCCTCGCCGGCCTCGCCGCGCACGATCGGGTCGTACACCCGCGCCGCGCCGTCGACCAGGTCGAGCGGGGCGTGGAAGCCCTCGTCGGCGAGCCGCATCTTGTCCGGGTGCGGCCGCTCGTCGGTGATCCAGCCGGTGTCGACGGCGGTCATCAGGATGCCGTCGGACTGGTACATCTCCTGCGCGCTGGTGCGGGTGAGCATGTTGAGCGCGGCCTTGGCCATGTTGGTGTGCGGATGGCCGGCGCCCTTGTAGCCGCGCGAGAACACGCCCTCCATCGCGGAGACGTTGACCACGTACTTGCGGCGGGACTTCGAGGCGGCCATCGCCGGGCGCAGCCGGCTGATCAGGATGAACGGTGCGGTGGAGTTGCAGAGCTGGACCTCCAGCAGCTCGACCGGGCCCACCTCCGAGACGGTCTGCACCCAGCTGTTGGTGTCCGCGAGGTCGGGCACCAGGCCGCCGGCGTCGATCGCGGTGCCGGCCGCGATCCGGGCGGGCGTGGCGGAGCCGGTGACCAGGGCCAGCGAGGTGACGTCCTCGGCGGCGATCCGCTGATCCCCGCCGCCCGCCTGGTGGGGGAGCTCGGGCAGGGCGACGCCGCCGCTGCCGAAGCGGCCGATCGTGGTGGCCTGCGGCAGCTCGCCGGCCGGCAGCGGCGCGGACTCGGCGTTCACCAGCTCGCGGTAGGACTCCGGCGGGCGGCGCACGGTCTGCGCGGCGTTGTTGATCAGGATGTCGAGCGGGCCGTCGGCGGCGACCTCGTCGGCCAGCGCCATCACCTGGGCCGGGTCGCGCAGGTCGATGCCGACGATCTTGAGGCGGTGGATCCACTCGGCGCTGTCCGGCATCGCCTTGAAGCGGCGGATCGCGTCGTTGGGGAAGCGGGTGGTGATGGTGGTGTGGGCGCCGTCGCGCAGCAGCATCAGCGCGATGTACATCCCGATCTTGGCGCGGCCGCCGGTGAGCAGGGCGCGCTTGCCGGTGAGGTCGGCGCGGGCGTCCCGGTGGGCGCGGTTCTTGACCGCGCAGTTCTGGCAGAGATTGTGGTAGAACGCGTCGACCTCGACGTACCGCTGCTTGCAGGTGTAGCAGGAGCGCGGGCGCTCCAGGATGCCGGCGATCTCGGTGGTGGTGACGGTGGTCAGGCCGAAGGCGCCGGCCGTCTCGTCGTCGATCCGGCTCGGCGCACCGGTGGCGGTGCGGGCGGTGACCGCGCGGTCGTTGGCGGTCTTGCGGGCCCGGGTCTCCTGACGGCGGCGCTGCTTGAGGGTGCGGAACACGCCGCCGACGGCCTGGCGGACGGTGATCGCGTCCGGGTGGTCCACGTGCAGCTCGTCGAGCTCGGCGAGCACCTCCAGGCAGAGCTTCAGCCGCTCGGGGTCGAGGCCGGGACCGTAGTCGACCTCCTCCTCGGTCTCCCCGGTGACCGGCTCCCGCGCGGTGTCCGTCCGCCCGGAGTCCGCCTGCTCTATGTCCGTCTGCCCGATGCTCACGCCTGCTGCCGCTTTCCCGTTCGCCACGCCCACACGCGTGAAGCCATGCCCGTTACCGCGTGAATGCTACGGGAGCGGTCCGGACCGGGGCGAAAACCGGACGTCGGAGGGGGTCTTTGGATGATCCTCCATGTCTACGCGCGGAGTATTGATCACGCTTTGTGCACAGCCCCAGCAATGCTCTTCGAACTGGCTTTTGCCCCCGGCCTCACGGAGAATCGAATGCTGGGTGCCGGGCGCCCGAGTGCGCTCCGGCGGCATGGCCGCAACCGCACCCGAGGTGTATCCCCCCAGCCAGAGAGCCCTTCTTCATGCGCTTCCTGAACGACCTCAAGCCCTCGTACGACCTGACGTACGACGACGTCTTCATGGTCCCCAGCCGTTCCGCCGTGGGCTCCCGGCAGGGTGTCGACCTCTCCTCGAACGACGGCACCGGCACCACCATCCCGCTGGTCGTGGCCAACATGACCGCCATCGCCGGCCGCCGGATGGCCGAGACCGTCGCCCGCCGCGGCGGCCTGGTCGCCATCCCGCAGGACATCCCCACCGAGGTCATCGCCGAGGTCGTCTCCTGGGTCAAGCAGCGCCACCTGGTCTTCGACACCCCGATCACCCTCGCCCCGGGCGCCACGGTGGCCGAGGCGATCTCGCTGCTGCCCAAGCGCGCCCACGGCGCCGTCGTGGTGGTCGAGGACGGCAGGCCGGTCGGCGTGGTCACCGACTCCGACTGCCAGGGCGTGGACCGCTTCACCAGCCTGGCCGACGTCATGTCCCGCGAGCTGCTGGTGCTGGACGAGGGCATCGACCCGCGGACCGCCTTCGACAAGCTCACCGAGGCGCACCGCAAGCTCGCCCCGGTCGTGGACGGCGAGGGCCGGCTGGTCGGCATCCTCACCCGCAAGGGCGCGCTGCGCGCCACCCTGTACACCCCGGCCGTGGACGCGGCGGGCCGGCTGCGGATCGCCGCCACCGTCGGCATCAACGGCGACGTCGCCGGCAAGGCCGCGGCGCTCCTCGAGGCCGGCGCCGACGTGCTGGTCGTCGACACGGCGCACGGCCACCAGGAGTCCATGATCAGCGCGCTGCGCGCGGTGCGCGGCCTGGACCCGAAGGTCCCGATCGTGGCCGGCAACGTGGTCTCCGCCGTCGGTGTCCGCGACCTGGTCGAGGCGGGCGCCGACATCCTCAAGGTCGGCGTCGGCCCCGGCGCCATGTGCACCACCCGGATGATGACCGGCGTCGGCCGGCCGCAGTTCTCCGCCGTCCTGGAGTGCGCCGCCGAGGCGCGCCGGCTCGGCAAGCACGTCTGGGCGGACGGCGGCGTGCGCCACCCGCGCGACGTCGCGATGGCGCTGGCCGCCGGTGCCTCCAACGTGATGATCGGCTCCTGGTTCGCCGGGACCTACGAGTCCCCGGGCGACCTCCAGACCGCCGCCGACGGCCGCCAGTACAAGGAGAGCTTCGGCATGGCCTCGGCCCGTGCGGTGAGCAACCGCACCGCCCAGGACTCCTCGTACGACCGGGCCCGCAAGGCGCTGTTCGAGGAGGGCATCTCGCACTCCCGGATGTTCCTCGACCCGGCCCGCCCGGGCGTCGAGGACCTGATCGACTCGATCATCGCGGGCGTCCGCAGCTCCTGCACCTACGCGGGCGCCGCCAGCCTGGAGGAGTTCCACGAGAAGGCGATCGTGGGCATCCAGAGCGCCGCCGGCTACGCCGAGGGCAAGCCGCTGCACTCCAGCTGGGCCTGATCGCCGCCGGCGCCCGTCGCGCCTGCCGCACCCGTCAGGCCTGCCGCGCCCGCCGTGACCGTACCGCCGGCCGCCCGGCTCCTCGCTTCGGGGAGCCGGGCGGCCGCGGCCGTCACGGGGGCGCGCCGCCCGGTTCCGGGGCGGTCCGCCGCCCGGCGAGCCGCCTGGTCCTCCGAGCGGCTCCCCCGGGGAGCGGCGGGCCCGTCGTCCGGCGTGCCGTCCGGCCCGGGTGGGAGCAGAGCTCCGAGCGGGAGCAGCAGCGCGCGGCCGAGCAGCCCGACCGAAGCGTCCAGCGCGGTGGTGAACGCCCGGGCCGCGTCCGGCAGGTGGCGCAGCTCCCACAGCGCCTCGGCGGCGTTCCAGGCGCCCTCCCGGGCGGCCGCGACCGACCAGACGCCGAGCAGGTGGGTGAGCGGCTCGGCGAGCTCCAGCAGGTCGGGCCCGGGCATCAGCTGCTCCCGGACGGCCGCCTCCTCCTCGGCCAGCACCCGGTTGATCCGGTGGTAGTCCTCCTCCAGGACGGCCGGCTCGCAGCCCCGGCGGCGGCAGGTGTCCACGACGGCCAGCGGCAGGTCGTGCTGGATGTGGGCGTTCATCCCGGCCAGTGCGAACTGCAGCGGGAGCACGCCCGGGTGGGCCCGCAGCGCGAACAGCGGCCGCCAGGAGGCGGGCGGCTCCTGCCCGGCCTCGTCGGCCGCCACGGCCCGCAGGTAGTGCCCGGCGAACACCACGTCCAGCTCGGCCACCGCCCGCGGGTCGGCGAAGCACCCGCGGCCCAGCCGGTCGCGGACGGCCTCCGTCACGGTGAGGTAGAGCCGGTTGAAGACCGCCACCCCGTCGGCCGGGGGCAGCCCCGCCCCGATCCGCCGCAGCCGCCGGACCACCCGCTCGATCCCGGCCCTGTCCGGGGCCGCCTCCGCGGTCACCGCCGTCGTACGATCCACCGCCGTGTCGGGCATGTGCCACCCTCCGATGTCGATCGTCCACTGATCGCATCATCGTGGCAGCGTGGGCGGGAGCCCGGTGGACGCAGCACGTGTCCGTCGAGCCGGTGTCACACGATCAGGCTGTCCCCACCCGTGGCATGATCCGGCCAAGGCGTTGCCAAGTCTTTTCCGACACCCCGCCTCCTGCCATGATCCGTGACCGTGATCAACCGACGAACCCTCATCACCGCGCTGGCCGCGGCCCCGGCCCTCGGCACCCTCGGCGCCGTCGTGGGAAGCACCCCCGCGAGCGCCGCCGGCGACCTGTTCCCCTCCAACACGGCCCTCTACGCCAGCTCGACCGTGGTCGAGGGCGTGGACTACGGCCGCCGCTACCGCCGGCACCTGATCGACGACCAGAGCCTGCAGAGCCGCGGGCCGTTAGTCCGGACCACGATCATCGCCCCGCACGGCGGCGGCATCGAGGTCGGCACCTCCGAACTGTGCCTGGCCATCGCCGGCTACCACCCGGCCGACCTCACCCCGACCCCGGCCGCCGGGCCGACGCACGACTTCTGGATGTTCGAGGGCCTGCGCTCCTCCTACAACGGCGAGCTGCACGTCACCTCGACCCACTGCGACGACGGCGTGGCCCGTGCGATGTGCGCCGGCAGCCTCAACGTGGTGTCGCTGCACGGTTGCACCGCCGCCCAGGCCGGCCTGGAAGCCGGCGCCCAGGCCGTGCTGGTCGGCGGCCTGAACTCCACCTTCCGCCAGTACCTGATGGAGGAGTTCGCGGCGGAGGGCATCCGGGCCGTGACCGCCTCCGGCGAGGAGGAGATCGCGGGCATCTCGACGGAGAACATCTGCAACCGCAGCCTGCTCGGCATGGGCGCCCAGCTGGAGATGACCACCGAGCTGCGGACCGCGATGTTCGCCCCCGGCAAGAACACCCGTGCCGAGCGGGCGACCAACACCCTGCCGCTGTTCTGGAGCTACGCGACCGCCGTCCGGACGGCGATCAAGCGGCTGGAGGCCGGGCAGACCGTTCTCTGACCGTTCTCCGGCCGGTCGGGCGGCCGGCCGCGCGTGCCGCGGCCGGCGTCAGCCCAGCTCGTACTCCAGGACGTAGACGTGGGTGCCGGACTCGTCGACGGTCAGCCGGAACTCCCCGGTGATCCCGGCCAGCCCGCCCGTGCCCGTGCCCGGCACCACGCGTATCGTCGTGCCGGTGGTGTCCCAGGCCGCGTGCTGGAGCACGAACGAGCCCGCGCGCCCGTCCAGCTGACCCGTCACGTGCTCCACCGCGACGTACGAGGCCGGGCCGCCGGAGGGGCCCGCGACGGAGAGCATCCGCACCTCGCTCGTGCCGCTCAGCCCGCCCGTGAAGGTCTTGGCGATCCGGACCCGCCCGAAGGCAGCGCCCTCCCGCTCCTCCGTCTCCACCGGCTCGAACGCGGTGAGTTCGAACGACCCGCTTGCCCTGCTCCCCATGGCGCCGTCCCCTCGTAGACCGTCGGCCCTCGGGCGGCCGGCTCCCCGCCGACCGCGAACCGAGCCTTGCACACGGCACTGACAATCGCGTCCGGCCGCTTCCCGTAGCCGCTTTTCCTAGCCGCCTCCCGGAGGCGACGCGCGGAGCCGCCGGGCGGAGCCACCGGTGCGGCCCGGTCACGGCTCCCAGCGGATCGCCAGCACCGCCGCGTCGTCGGCCAGCCCGGCGTCCCCGACCCAGTCGCCGACGTCCGCCAGCACGGCGTCCAGCAGGTCCGCCGGGGAACCGCCGTGCAGGCCGGGCAGCCGCTCGGCGATCGGGTAGAACCCGCCCCCGGCGTCCCGGGCCTCCGACACCCCGTCGGTGTGCAGGAGCAGGACGTCGCCCGGCTCCGGGTCGAACCGCCGGTCCGCGTACCCGCCGCCGGTGAGCCCGAGCAGGCCCAGCGGCGGCGCCGGGAACGGGGGCTCCAGTTCGCTCACCCGGCCCGCCCGGCGCAGCAGCGGGTGCGGATGGCCGCAGTTCACCAGTCGCACCGGTCCCCGGTCCGGCGCCACGTCGAGCAGCAGCGCGGTGGCGAACCGCCCGTCGTCCGACGGCCGGGCGGCGAGCGCCGCGTCCAGCCGCTCGGCGAGCCGGCCGGGATCGGGCTCGGTCCGTGCGGCCTCCCGGAACACGCCGAGGACGTCCGCCGCCGTCTCCACCGCCGGCAGTCCGTGCCCCTGGACGTCCCCGAGCAGGATGCGCACCCCGAAACTGGTCTCCACCACGGCGTACAGGTCCCCGCCGATCCGGGCCTCGGCGGCCGCCGCCACGTACCGCACCGCCAGGCGCAACGGTCCGATCCGCTCCGGCGGCGGGCGCAGCAGGGCCCGCTGCGCGGCCTCGGCCACCGTCCGGACCTGGAACAGCTCCCGCTCGCGGGCCGCCACCAGGACGACGCTGGTGGCACTGGCCAGCGTGGAGGCCAGGACGGTGACCGGCACGCTGATCCGGACCGAGAGCGGCAGCCGCTCGTTGGTCGACTCCAGCATCCCGACGGTCAGCAGCGCCGCCGCGCCGACCAGCAGTGGCACCCTGGCCCGCCGGGTGGTCGCGCCGGCCAGCACCGGGGCCACCGCGAGCAGCGGGGCCAGGGTGGTTCCCGGCCCGATGGCCAGTGCGGTCACCACGGCGGCGACCAGCAGCAGGAGCGCGCCGTAGAGCAGCAGCCGGGTCCGCCTCGGCAGGTGCAGCGGCGGCACCCCGTCCGGGCCGTCGGCGGTCACGCGTCCTCCAGTGGTGCCGGCGGGTCCGGCGGTTCGGTCGGTCGGTCCGGCGAGTCGGTCCGGCGGTTCGGTCGGTCCGGCGGTTCGGTCTCGGGGCTGGTCCGGCCGGTGGGCCGGAAGCCGGCCCGCCCGTCGGCCGACCGGCACACGGTCGGAGGCCCCCGGCGGAGCGAGGGCCTCCGGTCCACTCTCCCCGCCCGGACCCGGGTCAGCACCTCGGCGGCGGGCCGCGCGCCGGCGCGCACTACGCTGGGCCGGGAGATGAGACGCAAGAACCGCCGCCCGGCCTCCCCCCTCCCGCAGCGCCGCGGCGTGGCCCCGGTGCACCTCCGGCTGCCGCTCGAAGGCCCCTGGCCGACGGTGCGGGACCACCTGGTGGACCGGCTGCCCGCCGTCCCGGCCGAGCGGATCGACGCGGCACTGCGGGACGGCGAGATCGTCGGTGAGCACGGCCCGATCGCCCCGGCGGAGCCGTTCCGCCCCGGCGCCCACCTCTGGTTCCACCGGGACCTGCCCGAGGAGGTGCGCGTCCCGTTCGAGCTGGTCGTGCTGCACCGCGACGAGCACCTGGTGGTCGTCGACAAGCCGCACTTCCTGGCCACCACCCCGCGGGGCCGGCACGTGGCCGAGACGGCGCTGTCCCGGCTGCGGCACGGCCTCGACCTGCCCGCGCTCAGCCCCGCCCACCGCCTGGACCGGCTCACCGCGGGCCTGGCCATGTTCGTCGTCCGCCCGGAGGACCGCGGCGCCTACCAGACGCTGTTCCGGGACCGCCTGGTGCGCAAGGAGTACCAGGCGATCGCCGCGTACGACCCGGAGCTGAGCCTGCCGCGCACCGTGCGCAGCCACATCGTCAAGGAGCGCGGGGTGATCGCCGCGCAGGAGATCGACGCCCCGCCGAACAGCGAGAGCCGGATCGACCTGCTGGAGCACCGCGACGGCCTCGCCCGCTACCGGCTGCGGCCGCTGAGCGGGCGCACCCACCAGCTGCGGCTGCACATGTGCGGCCTCGGACTGCCGATCCTCGGCGACCCGGTCTACCCGGTGGTGCTGCCCGAGCCCGCCCCGGACGACTTCCGCGGCCCGCTGCAGCTGCTCGCCTCGACCGTCGAGTTCACCGACCCGCTGACCGGCCGCGAGCGCCGCTTCGAGACCCGCCGCACCCTGGCCGCCTGGACCGACCCCCGGGGCTGGGCCGCCGGCGCCGTCTGACGGCCGGGTCCGCGCGGGCGTTCGGATGATCCGGCTGTTCCGTCAGGCCAGCAGCGTGCGGGCCACGTGGTCGGTGTCCAGGTACTCGCGGACGGCGGTGATCAGGCCGTCCGTCACGGTGAACACCCCCAGGCAGCGGTTCTCGTAGGCGGCGCCGTTGGCGGCCGTGCCGACGGTGGTCCACTCGGCCACCGCCTGCGGACCGTCGGCGAGAACCCGGGTGAGGGTGATGACCGGCAGGCCGTCGGCGGCGAAGAGGGCACCGACCCGGCCGAGGAAGTCCCCGAAGATCTCCTGCTTGCCGTGCCAGGTCCGGGAGAGCGGGAGGTCGCCCGGGTAGTTCCAGGTGGCGTCCTCGGCGAACAGGGCGATCGCGGCCTCGCGTTCGCCCGCCGCGAGGAGGGTGACGTAGTCGGTGACGACGGTACGGGCGTCGGGGTGCTGCACGGTGGGCTCCTGGGGTTCGTCCGGGCGGGGCGGTCCCGCCGCGGCACCAGACAACCGCCGGGGCGGGCCGACGGGCCAACAACCGCGGCGGCGGCCCGACAACCGTCCGTTGTTCATGCGGGCCGGACGGGCGTTCCGCACGCGGGACGGCGTTGGCGCACGCGGGGCGGCGTTCACGTTCGCGGGACGGGCGTCCGTGCGCGCGGGACGGCGTTCACGCGGGACGGCGTTCACGCGGGCGGGACGAAGCCCGGAGGCAGCTCCAGCTCGAACCAGACCACCTTGCCGTCCTCGGTCCGGCGGCTGCCCCAGCGGTGCGCCAGCTCGTTGACCAGGTGGATGCCCCGGCCGCCCTCGTCCTCGCCGCGGGCGCGGCGGATCCGCGGCACCTCGGATTCCTGGTCGGCGACCTCGACGGTGAGCACCCGGTTGCAGTACAGCCGCAGCTGGGTGGGCGATCCGGCGTGCACCAGGGCGTTGGTGATCAGCTCGCTGGTGAGCAGCTCGGCCCAGTCGGCGAGCGCGTCGAGCCCCCAGGCGGCCAGTGTCTCGCGGGTGAAGCGGCGCGAGTGGGCGACCATGGCGTGGTCCCCGGTGAGCGGGAGGATGGCGATCCGGTCCGCGCCCCGCGGGCGGACCTGCGCCATGATGACGGCGATGTCGTCCTCGCCGGTGGTCTCGGTGAGCCGGCTCAGGACGGCCTCGCAGGTCTGCTCCAGCGAGCCGCGCCGGTCGGCGACGGTCCGGCAGAGCAACTCCAGCCCCTCGTCCAGGTCCTGGCCCCGGCGCTCGACCAGGCCGTCCGTGTAGAGGGTGAGGATTCCTTCCTCGGGAAGGGTGAACTCGGCGCTCTCGAAGGCGACTCCGCCCACCCCGAGCGGAGTGCCCGACGGCAGCTCGATCAGGCGCGCCCGCCCCTCGGCGTCGGCGACCACCGGTGGCAGGTGCCCGGCGCTGGCCGCGGTGCAGCGGCGGTCCACCGGGTCGTACACCACGCAGACGCAGGTGGCGAACTGGCCCTCGCCGACCGTCGCGGCCGCCTCGTCCAGCCGGTACAGCACCCGCGCCGGGTCCAGGTCCAGGGTGATCAGGGTCCGGGCGGCCGTGCGGAGTTGGCCCATCGTGGCGGCGGCCCGGATGCCGTGGCCCATGACGTCGCCGACGATCAGCGCGACCCGCCCGGAGGACAGCGGCACCACGTCGAACCAGTCGCCGCCGACCTCGCTGACCACACTGCTCGGCAGGTAGCGGTAGGCGAGGTCCAGCCCGAGGGTGCGGTGCACCTCCTGCGGCAGCAGACTGCGCTGGAGGGTGAGCGCGGTGTCCCGCTCGCGGCGGTAGAGCCGGCCGTTGTCGATCGCCAGCGCGGTGCGGGCGGCCAGTTCCTCGGCCAGCGAGCGGTCCGCCGGGCCGAACGGCACCGGGTTGCGGGTGCGGACGAACTCCGCGCCGCCCAGGACGTGTCCGCGCGCCACCAGCGGCACCATCAGGTAGGAGTGCACCCCGGCGTCCAGGCTCGGCTGCACCCGGTCGGGCGAGGCGACGATCCGGCGCAGTTCCTCCTCGGTCACCTCGGAGACCAGGATCGAGCGCCGGGTGCGCAGGCTCTGCGCGTACAGCTTCGCCGACTGCGAGGTCTCGCCCACCTCGTCGGCCGCCCCCTGCATGGTGCCGTCCGGGCCGGTGTCGCCGACCGCGACCGCCCGCATCAGCACCGGGCCCTCCGCCGGGACGGCCCCGGGCTCCTCGCCGCTGAGCACCTCCTCACGCAGGTCCACGGTGACGAAGTCGGCGAAACGCGGGATCACCACCTCCACCAACTCCCGTGCGGTGCGGTGCAGATCGAGCGTGGTACCGATCCGGTTGCTGGCGTCGTTCAGCAGTGACAGCCGCTGCTGGGCGGCCCGTGCCTCGTCCAGCGCCCGCTGCCGGGCGGCGGCGGCGTCGCGCTCCCGGGTGAACAGCAGCGCGTTGTCGATGGACACGGCCGCCCGCACCGCCAACTCCCCTGCCAGCGCCACGTCGGCGTCCTCGTACGGGCGCTCGACGAGGGTGCGGTAGAAGCCCGCCACGCCGATCGGGGTGCCGCGCGCGATCAGCGGGACCACCATGAACGACCGCACGTTCTGCTCCCGAACGGCGGCCCTGCGCACCGGGTCGTCGGCGAACCAGGCCATGCCCTCCTCGTCCAGCCGCGGCACCAGCACCGGCTCGCGGTGCGCCAGGCACCACGCGTACGGCGAACCGGGCGCGAAGCGGTGCAGGTTGCGGGCGCGGTCGATCGGCGCCAGGGTCGAGCCGCGCACCGAGTGGAAGGCCATCCGCCGCAGCAGCGCCGAACCGTCCACAGGGGCGGTCGCCTCGCGCTCGCCGCGGACCAGTTCCTCCAGCACCTCCACCACCACGGTGTCGGCCAGCCGCGGTGTCGCCACCTCGGCCAGCTCCTGGGCGGTCTGGGCGAGATCGAGCGTGGTGCCGATCCGGGCGGAGGCCGCGTTGACCAGCGCCAGGCGCTCCTGCGCGGCCCTGGCCTCGCGCAGCGCCTGCTGCCGGGCCAGCCCGGTCTGGTGCTGGCGCAGGTACAGCCGGGCGTTGTCCAGCGCGACGGCCGCGCGCGAGGCCAGCTCGTCGCCGAGCGTGATGTCGGCCGCCGCGAAGGACTCCCGCGCGCCGCGCCGCGAGTACACCACCATGCCGAGCGTCGTGCCGCGCGCCACCAGCGGGGTGATCCGCACCGGGCGCGGGCGGTCGCCGAAGAAGGCCTGGCGGTGGCGCTCGTTGAGGCGCTCGCTCAGCGCCGGCAGCTCCCAGGACGGCACCACCACCGTGCGCCCGCCGGTCAGCGCCCGGGCGTACGGGGAGTCCGGCGGCAGCTCGTACACGGCGTCCACCGGCAGCGCCTCGGCCGGGTACTGGGCGTCGTCGGAGGCGATCGCGAGGCGGCGCACCAGCAGCGGGGCGTCCGGCGGGGGCGGCTCGACGTTCCGGCCGGCCACCAGCTCCTCCAGGCCGAACACCGCGCTGATGTCGGCGACCCTGGGCACCATCGCGTCGACCAGCTCCCGGGCGGTCTGCCGCAGGTCCAGGGTGGTGCCGATCGAGGCGGTCGCGTCGACCAGCAGGGACAGCCGCTCCTGCGCGCGGGCCGCCCGGGCGTCGGCGTGGAACCGCTCGGTGATGTCGATGACCGTGGCACACACCCCGAGCACCCGGCCGCCGCGGTCCCGCAGCCGGAAGTAGGAGGCCGACCAGGCGTGGTCGTGGCTCGGGTCGCCCGGGGTGCGGCCGTGCGCGAGGTCGTCCACCACCGGCTCTCCGCTCTCCAGGACCCGGCGCATCACCTCCTCGGACTCGGGGGCGTTGATCCCGGGCAGCACCTCGGAGAGCCGCCGGCCCAGGGGATCCCCGACGTCCAGGCCGTTGGCGTCCGCCAGCGCCTCGTTCAGCCGGACGAAGCGCAGGTCGGTGTCGAACACCGCCATGCCCACCGGGGACTGGGTGAAGAATCCGTCGAGGAGGGCCAGATCGGCCTGGAGCCGGTGCAGCGTGGTCACCTCGGAGGCGACCGCCAGCACCATCGGGGCGCCGCCGGGGCCGAGGACCGGATGGGTGCGGAACTCCAGGTCCACCAGGTGGCCGTCCCGGTGCCGGACGGGGAAGACCCCGGACCACGGTCGGCCCCCCAGGATCTGCCGGAACAGCTGGAGCACGTCCGGCCGGTGCTCGTCGGAGGTCAGCAGCGTCGCCGCCTTCGCCCCCACCGCTTCTCGCGCGGAGTGTCCGAGCAGCGCCTCCGCGTCACTGCTCCAGTGCAGGATGCGCCCGTCGGCGTCGATCAGCGCCGTGGCGATCGGCACCATCAGCAGGGCGTCCTGCCGAGGCTGCCCCGCGCGCTGCGCGTAGTCGTCCACCATGGCCAGAGAACCGTCCCAGAAACCGTCCGGAGATCGTTCCCACCAGCCCTGCCATCTTCGCACGCGCTCCCGGGCGGCCGCTCACCGTGGCAGCGGCCGCTCCAGGCGCAAGCCCCGGCCAGGTGGTCGGGCCGGGTGGTCGGGCCGGGGGTCGGGCGGAGGCCGCCGCCGCTCTGCCGGCGGCCCCCGCCCCGGGGACCGCCGTCAGGGGGTGAACCGCACCTCCGGGTTGGCGGCGCTCGGCCCGTCGAGCAGCGGCTGCGGGACGCCCTTCAGCTGGAGGTCGAAGAAGGCCCCGACGTACTGCCGGGTGAGCTCGACGGCGCGCCGGCTTCCGATGGTGGTGTACGGGCCCTTGGGGAGGCCGAGCCCGTCGATGAGGACCGGGAGGTCGGTGAAGCTGCCGTGGTCGGAGCCGTCGACGGTCAGCCAGCGCTTCCAGCCGTCCAGCCGGGGCCAGCTCGTGACCCAGCTCTCGTCCTCGGCGCCGTCGGGCAGCGGGTGGCCGATCATGAGGTACGGCTTGCCCTTGAGGCCGGACTCGGGCACCAGGTAGTCCATGGTGCCGTCCAGGTCCGCCCCGGCCCGGATCCGGTCGTCGGTGAGCAGGGCCGGGACGGTGGAGGCACCACCGGCGGAGTGCCCGGCCATGGCGATCCGGTCGCGGTCGATCAGACGGGCGTAGCGCCAGGCCGGGTGCGGGCGGTCGGTCAGCCGGTCGATGACGAAGGAGACGTCCTTGGCCCGGCTCTCGTTCAGAGCCTTCCAGGCCTCAGGGGTGCGCAAGGTCCCACACACCTCGCAGGGGAGCGTCCGTCCGTCGGGGAAGGTGGTTCCGGTGTTCTCGTAGGTGTGGTCGACCAGGGCGACGACGTAGCCGCGGCTGGTCAGCTCCTCGGCGAGGCCGCTGAGCGTGGTGCGCGGCATGGTGAAGCCGGGCGACAGCACCACCAGTGGGTAGTGGCCGCCCTGCGGGCGCGCCCCGGACTCCGCCCACGTCCGGGTGCCGGAGACCGCCTCGGTCGGGATGGTGTTGCCCGGCACCTTCGCGTCCAGCAGCGCCCGGGCGGCGGCGGGCGTCATGTACGGGGCGGGGGCGCCCGTCCCGGCGTGCGCGGGGTAGTACATCGAGACCATCAGCTGACGCGGACCGGAGGAGGGCACCCACGGGTCCGGGCGGTTCTGGTCCACCAGGTGCAGGACCTCCTGCCCGACCGCGTACGGCCCGGTCGGACGGGGGAGTTCGATCCGGGCGGTGGCCCGGCTGGCCGGGTCGGCGGGACCGGCGACGGAGTTGACGGGCGGCGCGGCCAGAGCGGGCGCGGCAGCGGCGACGGACAGCGGCAGTGCGAGCAGCAGGGCCGCCGCGGCGGCGGTCGTACGGAGTCGGCTCATGTCAGCGACGGTAGGCGCGGGACAGGGAACTGACGTCCACTCAGCGGCGTACTGATCCCTTCCGGGAAGGGCCCGTGGCGCCCCTTAGGGGGCGGCCCCGAGAGGGCGGGCGAGCGCCCGTCCGGCGGCCGTCAACCGGCGGCAGCCGTCCGCAGGTCCTCCAGGAAGTCCGCGGCCGCACGGGCGTTGGGCACCGGGAAGACGAGCGGCAGACCGGCCGAGTGGGTCCGGATCTCCAACTCGCCGAGGCCGGACGCCCGGGCCGAGCACACCTCCGCCCAGCGGTGGGCCTCCGTCGCGGCGAGTGGGTGCGGCGGCCGGTGCACCAGCCCGCCGGCCGTCACCGTCAGCCGCCCCCGGACGAAGCGCACGCTCCCCTCGGTGCGCAGCGTCTCGTGCAGGGCGGCCCGGAACCCGGGGGAGAGGCGCTCCTCCAGATCCTCGAACAGGGCGCCCAGCCCGCGCAGCTGCGCCAGCACCAGAGGCTCGTCAGCGCCCGCCGGCCATATTCGCCCGTGCTCGTGCTCTCGGCGCGCTCCGCCGGGGGAGTACTCGGTGGCCTCCACGGCGCGCCAGGGCAGTGCCTTCTCCCCGCCGTCGGCCGAGACCAGCACCAGGCCGCCCTCGTGGACCCGTACGGACCGAAGCCCCGGCGTCGGGCGCAGCCGCTCGAACCCGCTGACCGCCACCACCGCGGCGGCGGCCAGCACCGGCGAGGGCCACCACCCGCGCAGTGCCACGCAGACCGCCACGGAGACGACCACCCCGCAGGAGTGCAGCCACACCCGCGCCGGCCAGGACAGCGGCCGGTACCGCCGGTACACCCGCACCACCGGGCCGAGCGGACCGGTGGCACCGGTCGCACCGGCCGGACGGGCAGCGCCGGCCGAACCGGCCGACCGCACACACGTCGGCGACCACGTCACCGCCATGTCGGCCCCCTCTCACTCGGCGGACTCCCCAACGGAACCGCGACTGCCGGATCCCCAGCATCAACCGCTCGTCGCCCCTGGCGACAGTGCCAATCAGCACGTTTTGGCCTGAATCGACCCCGTCATCATCGCGCCCCCGCCGAGGCCTCCCACCACCGGGGTGGGGGCGGACGGGAGAGCCGGACGAGGGTCCCTCACCCCGTCGTCGCGAACCCGTTCTGCAGCCTGCGCAGCAGCGCCGTGCCCGCCGGATCGGCCGACCGGCGGGTGTTGACCAGCACCACCACGCCCACCCGCTTCTCCGGGTCGAAGGCCACGAACGAACGGAACCCGCCCGTGCCTCCGTTGTGCCAGACCTGGAGGTGCCCGCCCTGCTGGGCGTGCAGCCGGTGCCCGAGCCAGCCCAGGTGCGTCCAGGCGAACGGGTTGACCCGGTGGCGGCCCTCCCGGGTGAGGGCGATCGCCGGCGACAGCGGTGCGTCCGGCTCGCGTTCGGCTGCCAGCTGGGCCCGCAGGAAGAGCACCAGATCGGCAGCGGTCGACCGGAGCGCCCCCATGCCGGGCAAGGCCGCGAAGTTCCAGCCCGGGACCGGCCGGCCGCCCGGCGTGTGCCCCTGGGCCAGCCGCGCGGACCGTTCCTCGTCCGGCCGCACACAGGTGTCCGCCAGGCCCAGCGGCGCACAGACCTCGCGCGCCACCAACTCCTCGTACCCCACGCCGGACCGCTGCGCGAGGGCCAGGCCGAGCAGGCCCGCGCCGAGGTTGGAGTAGCGGAATCCACGCCCGGGCACGGACCGCAGCCGCGTCCGGGCGAGCCCGTCGAGCACCCGCTCGGCGGTGCAGTCGGCGTACGGATCGGGCGTGCCGGGCGACAGCAGCGACCGCACCGCCATGCCCCGGGGCAGCCGGGGGAGCCCCGAGGTGTGGCTGGCGAGGTGGCGCAGGGTGACCGGCTCCGGGCCCCTGACCGGGACGACGGCACGCCCGCCCGCGGGCCCGGTGAGCACCTCGGCGAGGGGCTCGTCCAGCCGGACCGCACCGTCCAGGGCCAGCCGCGCGAGCACGAGCGAGGTGAACACCTTGGTGACGGAACCTATCTCGAACAGCGTGCGCGGCCCGGGCACCCCACCGCCCGGACCGGTCCGCCCGGCGCCGCGGATCTCCACGTCGCCGCCGGCCAGCCCGGCGACCACCGCCCCGGTGTGGCGGCCCGCGAGCCGGTCGGCCGTGTCTTGCACGAGGCAGGCGAGTTCGTTCATGGTCGCGAGCCTAGGTGTCCTCACCGGCCGGATCGTCCGTCCGGAAAACGATATCGACCCCCGCCGATGCTCCCGCAGAGGTACGCCTCGTCGCTCCCGCCGGAGTACGCCCCGCCGGGCCCCTACTCCACCCGACGCTCCGCCCCCACCCGCCGCGCCCTGCCGGTCCTCCGCGCTCAGTCCTCCAGCGCCGCCCTCAGCCGGTCCGCGACCGCCGCCGCCCCTGCCTCGTCCGGGTACCGCCGCCGCGGCCAGAAGAACCCGCGCAGCCCGTCCTTCGGATTGCGCGGCACCACGTGGACGTGCAGGTGCGGCACCGACTGGCTGATCCGGTTGTTCGCCGCCACGAAGCTGCCCGCCGCGCCCAGCCCGCGCTCGACGGCCGTCGCCACCCGCTGCACCCGCAGGAAGAACGGCCCCACCTCGGCGGCCGGGAGGTCGGCCAGGGTCGGGTGGTGGGCGCGCGGCACGACCAGCACGTGCCCGGGGAACAGCGGGCGGCGGTCCAGGAAGGCCACCGCCGTCCCGTCGTCCAGCACCAGGTGCGCCGGCTCCTCGCCCGCCACCACCGCACAGAAGACGCAGTCCATCCGTCCATTCAAACCACCGGCCGGCCCTCCCGGCACGCCCGCAAACCCCCGGGCGTCCCCCTTCACCCGACCGGCTCCCGCCCGGGTGCGGCCGGCCCGGCCCGGGGCGCACGGTGGCGCCGGGGGCAGGACGGCGGGCGCATCGAGCGTTCGGCGAGGAGGCCCCGCGAGGAGGTGGCCCGGATGGCGGGCAAGTTCGAGGTCTATCAGGACGCCGGCGGCAAGTACCGGTTCCGGCTCAAGGCGGGCAACGGCGAGATCGTCGCCACCGGCCAGGGCTACGCCAGCAAGGACGCCGCCCACAAGGGCGTCGAGGCGGTCCAACGGGCCGCCGACGGCGCGGCCGTGGAGGACCTTCCGAAGGCGGCCTGAGCGCGCGCCGCAAGGCACGCGCCGCCCGGCACGCGCCGCCCGGCGACCGGCCCACCCGGACCGGTCGCCGGGCGTGCCGCGGCGCGCGGGGCTCCGCAGGCCGGCCCGGCCTCACTCGTACCGGTACAGCAGAGCCTCCCGCTCGTACTGCTCGATCATCTCCACGGTCAGCGACTCGTCCCGCAGGTGCGCGAGCGTGACCTCCGCCGAACTCGGCTGCGCGTCCTTCGCGAGCCAGTTCTCCGGCTTCCACGCCGAGGCGCGCAGGAAGGCCTTCGGGCAGTGTCCGTACACCTCCTCGACGGCGACCACGATCGCGCTGCGCGGCGGCTTGCCGACGGCGGTCAGCTGCCGCAGCAGCTCCGGGTCGGTCGAGACGCAGGCCCGCCCGTTGACCCGCAGCGTGGTGTCCCGGCCGGGGACGACGAAGAGCAGCCCGACCCGGCCGGTCTCCAGCACGTTGTGCAGGGTGTCCAGGCGCTTGTTGCCGGTGGCGTCCGGAATGGCCAGGGTGTACTCGTCGAGCACCGAGACCAGCCCGGCCGGCCCGCCGCGCGGGGAGACGTCGCAGCGTCCGGCGGCGTCCGTGCTGGCCACGAACACCAGCGGGGAGCAGGCGATCAGGCGCTGGGCCACCTCGTGCAGGTGGTCCACCTGCTTGCGGCGGGCCTGGTCGCCGGGCTGTTCGTAGATCTCCCGCAGCTGGGCGGGATCGCTGAGCGCGCCCGCACGGAGGGCGTCGAACAGACTGCCCTGCGGCTCCGGCGCGGTGGTTGACGAAACGACAGATTCCGGTGTGGTCGTCATACCGGGAATGTAGCCGAGGCCGCTCGGCGCAGCGGGCTCCCGTCTTCCCCCAGCCCTTCGTCCAGCCCTCCGTGAATTTCTGCCGCCACCCCTTCCCACCAGCGGTTTCCCGCTCATAATGGGGGCCAGGGAGCAGTGGGACAAGGCCCGCCGGGCACCCGGAGGTGGTGGTCGTGATCGTCAGAATCTGGGCCGGGCAGGTCCTGGCCGGTCGCCTCGAGGAGTTCTGCGCACACCTGGCCGCCCAGGTGATCCCGCAGCTCGGGCGGACCGACGGGTGTCTCGGCGGCGAGCTGCTGCGCCCGGTGTCCGAGGAGGGGCAGCGGGTGCTGGTGCTGAGCCGCTGGCGCGACGAGGAGGCCCTGCGCGGGTACGCGGGACCGATGTGGCGGATCCGGCCGGTCTGGTCGGAGGGTGAGCTGAACTACCTCGCCCACCCGCCCGAGGTCACCCACTTCGTGCAGGTCACCACACCGGCCGCGCTCTGAGCCACGGGCCCCGCAGCCTCGGCGTCCGCACACCCCGCAGCGACGGCGTCCGCAGGCCCCGCAGTGGCGGTGTCCGGAGCCTCACGCCGGAGTCTCACACCGACAGCGGCACCGGGTGGATCTCGTCCGCCGGGTGACCGGTGCGGCTGTGGACCCGCTGCACGGCCTCCTTGGACGGTGCGTCGGAGAGGCAGTACACCGTGCCCGACTCCGGGTCCGCCCAGGCCTGCTCGAACCGGACGCCCTCCTCGCCCTGGACCGCCACGTCGGCCGCGTGGGCCTGCCTGAGCTGCTCGGCCGTGATCCCGGCCATCCCGTGGTGGACATCCATGAACTTCGACATCGCCCTCGCCTCCGTAGCCTCGGTGTGTCATCGGCAGGGCCCCGTCTTCCAGCCTCGCCCCCGCCGCCCGCCTTCGCCACCAGACCGCTCCGCCCGTCCCGACCGGACCGCTCCGCCCGTCCCGACCGGACCGCTCCGCCCGTCCCGACCGGACCGTTCGCCCACGCCCGTGGAACTGTTCGCCCACGCCCGCGGACCGGAGCCCACGCCGGGCGGACGGCACCCCGCCGCGCATTCCCCGCAAGCCCGTGAAACAGACCACAGCCACGGGGTCTCCCTGCCGTTGCGCCGACCGTGGCACAATGACGGCATCAAGCAGTGACGTTCAGCGCACTCCGGGGTCGGTGAAAATCCGAACCGGCGGTTACAGTCCGCGACCCGTCCGCAGCCAGCGGCCGGTTGACCAGGTGAAATTCCTGGACCGACGGTTAAAGTCCGGATGGGAGGCGTGCGCGGGCGGACGAAGAGCAGTACCCGTGGGTCCAGTGGCGCAGCGCCGTCTTCCGGGCCCCGGTCAGGTGAACGACGGGAGCGGTGTCTCCCGTGCCGGGCGAGCGATCTCCCGGTGGCCCCGGCATCCCGGCGACGGGTGTGTCCCGAGGTCCGTACACCGGTGCCCGTCCGTGTCATCTCCCATGCCGCCCCGGAGTCCGCGCCCCAAGCGCGAGGAGAACCCGGGTGTTCACCGGCATCATCGAAGAGCTCGGCGAGGTCGTGTCGATCCAGGAGATCGGCGAGTCCTCCCGGATCCGCCTGCGCGGCCCGGTGGTCTGTACGGATGCCCGGCACGGCGACTCCATCGCGGTCAACGGCGTGTGCCTGACCGTCGTCGACAGCCCGGTGGAACTGGCCGCCGGCACCGGTGAGTTCAGCGCCGACGTGATGGCCGAGACGCTGCACCGCTCCAGCCTCGGCGAACTGGCGCCCGGCTCCCGGGTCAACCTGGAGCGCGCCATGGCGCTCGGCGCCCGGCTGGGCGGGCACCTCGTCCAGGGCCATGTCGACGCCACCGGGCGGCTGTTGAGCCGCGAGCCCGGCGAGCGCGACGCGGCGGGAGAGCTGCGCTGGGAGGTGCTGCGGTTCTCGCTGCCCGACACCATCTCCCGCTACCTGGTGGAGAAGGGCTCGATCACGGTCGACGGCGTCAGCCTCACCGTGGTGGAGGCCGCGAAGGACAGCTTCACCGTCAGCCTCATCCCGGCCACCCTCGCGCTGACCACGCTCGGCGCCAAGGCCGTCGGGGAGAGCGTCAACCTGGAGGTGGACGTGCTGGCGAAGTACGTCGAGCGCCTCCTGGAGTCCCGCACCCTCCCGAACCTCCCGAACCTCCCGAACGTCCCGGCCCTGTCCGACCCGTCCGCCCTCCCGGTCGACGGCACCCAGGGGGAGTCCAAGTGAGCTGGCTCAGCGGCGAGGCGTTCACCGTCCTCGGCGAACACGTCAAGTGGGCCGACATGATCGGCAACATCCTCGGCTTCGGCGGGCTCGCGCTCGGCTGGCGCCGCTCGGTCTGGAGCTGGCCGGTCCAGCTGCTGTCCGGCGCGGTGCTGATCACGGCTTACCTCGGCGGCCACGTCCCCGGCCTGATCGGCAAGCAGCTGATCGTGATCGCCACCGCCTCCTGGGGCTGGGCGCAGTGGCGGCGGGGGCGTCGCGACGGCGGCACGATCGCCGTGCGGTTCGCGAGTTGGCCCGAGCGGCTCGTGCTGGCGGCGGGCACCGCGGCCGCCACCGTCGCGCTCGCCCTGCTCTTCACGTCCTTCCCCAGCCTGTCCTGGAGCCCCTGGTCGGACGCCTACATCTTCGTCGGCACGCTGGCCGCGATGGTCGCCCAGGCCCGCGGCTGGGTGGAGTTCTGGTTCGCCTGGATCGCGGTCGACGTGGTCGGCGTGCCGTTCGCCTTCAACAGCGGCTACACCTTCTCCGGCCTGACCTACTCCGTCTACTTCGTCCTGGTGCTGCTCGGCCTGCGTTCCTGGTGGCTGAGCACCCGTGAGCCGCGCGCCAAGTCCGCCACCGTCCCGCAGGGAGCCACGGTATGACCGAGATGACCGAGAACCAGTCCAGCACCGGCGCCACCGGGTCCGAGCCCACGTCCGAGCCCGAACTCGTCCTCGACCCGGTCGAGCGGGCGATCGCCGACATCGCCCTCGGCCGCGCCGTGGTCGTGGTCGACGACGAGGACCGCGAGAACGAGGGCGACATCGTCTTCGCCGCGTCCGCCGCGACCCCCGAGCTGATGGCCTTCACCATCCGCTACAGCTCCGGCGTGATCTGCGCCCCGATGACCGGCGAGGAGCTGGACCGCCTCAAGCTCCCGCCGATGACCCAGGTCAACGAGGACCGCAAGGGCACCGCGTACACCGTCTCGGTGGACGCCCGCGAGGGGGTCGACACCGGCATCTCCGCCGCCGACCGCGCCCGCACGGTACGACTGCTCTCCTCGCCCGGCACCGAACCCGGGGACCTCACCCGCCCCGGGCACGTCTTCCCCCTGCGCGCCGTCGAGGGCGGCGTGCTGGTCCGCCCCGGCCACACCGAGGCCGCCGTCGACCTCGCCCGGCTCGCCGGACTGCCGCCGGCCGGCGCGATCGCCGAGGTGGTCAACGACGACGGCACCATGGCCCGGCTGCCCGAGCTGGTCGCCTTCGCCCGCCGGCACGGCCTCGCGATCATCTCCATCGAGGAGCTGATCGCCTACCGCCGCCGCACCGAGCTGCACGTCGACCGGGCCGCCGTGACCGCCCTGCCCACCGTGCACGGGGAGTTCACCGCCGTCGGCTACCGGGGCACCATCGACGGCGTCGAGCACCTCGCGCTGGTGGTCGGCGGCCTGGACGCGGAGGGCCGGCTGCCGGACGACGAGGACGTCCTGGTGCGGGTCCACTCCGAGTGCCTGACCGGTGACGTCTTCGGCTCGCTGCGCTGCGACTGCGGCCCGCAGTTGGAGGCCTCGCTGCGGCGGGTCGCCGAGGCCGGGCGCGGCGTGGTGCTGTACCTGCGCGGCCACGAGGGGCGGGGGATCGGCCTGGCCCACAAGCTGCGCGCGTACGAGCTGCAGGAGCAGGGGCGGGACACCGTCGACGCCAACCTGGACCTCGGCCTGCCCGCCGACGCCCGGGACTACAGCATCGCGGCCCAGATGCTGGTGGACCTCGGCGTCCGCTCGCTGACCCTGCTCACCAACAACCCGCAGAAGCTGACCGCGCTCACCGAGCACGGGCTCAAGGTCAAGGGACGCGAAGCGGTCGAGATCGCGCCCGGCGAGCACAACCTGCGCTACCTGCGCACCAAGCGCGACCGGATGGGCCACGACCTGCCCGGCCTCGGCTCCTGAACCCCCGTACGTCTCCTGAACCCCCGTACGTCCGAGACCAGAGAACGGAAGACAACATGAGCGGCCACGGAGCCCCCGAGCTGACCATCGACGGCGCCGCCGACCTCAAGGTCGCCGTCGTCGCCGCCCAGTGGCACGACCAGGTGATGAACGGTCTGCTGGACGGCGCCCACCGCGCGCTCAAGGAGCTGGGCGTCGCCGAGCCGACCGTGCTGCGGGTGCCCGGCACCTTCGAGCTGCCGGTCGCCGCCAAGCGCCTCGCCGAGCGCGGCTACGACGCCGTGGTGGCGCTCGGCGTGGTGATCCGCGGCGGCACCCCGCACTTCGACTACGTCTGTCAGGCGGCCACCGCCGGTCTCACCCAGGTCAGCGTCGACACCGGCGTCCCGGTCGGCTTCGGCGTGCTGACCTGTGACAACGAGGAGCAGGCGATCGACCGCGCGGGCCTGCCCGGCTCCGCCGAGGACAAGGGCCACGAGGCCGTCACCGCCGCCGTCGCCACCGCCGCGGTCCTGCGCGCTGCGCTCTGAGTACGACCCGAGCGGTCCCGGAGCGCGGACGTCCACCGGACTGTCCACGCTCCGGGACCGTTTACCGTCCGTCCGCCCGCACGCCGTATGGTGGGCGCATCATGGCTTCGAAGACATTCGAGGAGCTCTTCGCCGAGCTCCAGCAGAAGGCCGCCACCGGCGACCCCTCGTCCTCCCGCACCGCGCAGCTCGTCCAGCAGGGCGTCCATGCGATCGGCAAGAAGGTCGTCGAGGAGGCCGCCGAAGTCTGGATGGCCGCCGAGTTCCAGTCGGACGAGCAGACGGCGGAGGAGGTCTCGCAGCTCCTCTACCACGTTCAGGTGATGATGATCGCCCGCGGACTGACGCTCGACGACGTCTACAAGTACCTCTAGGTCTCCGAGCACCTCCGGAGACACCGCTCCCAGAGCACACCCATCCTCCCAACAGGTAAGGAAGCAACCTCCCATGCTGCGCATCGCCGTCCCCAACAAGGGTTCTCTCTCGGGTCCCGCGGCGGAGATGCTCCATGAGGCCGGCTACCGCCAGCGGAAGGACCCCAAGGAGCTCGTCCTCGTCGACCCGAACAACGAGGTGGAGTTCTTCTTCCTCCGCCCCCGGGACATCGCCGTCTACGTCGGCTCCGGCCGCCTCGACGTCGGTATCACCGGCCGCGACCTGCTGCTGGACTCGCACTCCAACGCCGAGGAGGTGCTCGCCCTCGGCTTCGCCGGGTCGACCTTCCGCTTCGCCCGCCCCGAGGGCGTGGACGTGAAGGACGTCAAGGGCCTGGAGGGCCTGAGGATCGCCACCTCCTACACCGGCCTGGTCGAGCAGCACCTGGCCGACCACGGTGTGAAGGCGACGGTCACCAAGCTGGACGGCGCGGTCGAGACCGCGGTGCAGCTGGGCGTCGCCGACGTGATCGCCGACGTGGTGGAGACCGGCACCAGCCTGCGCAACGCGGGCCTGGAGGTGTTCGGCGAGCCGATCCTGATCTCGGACGCCGTGGTGATCCGTCCCAAGGGCGCGGGCGAGGACCCGGCGGTGGAGCAGTTCCTGCGCCGCCTCCAGGGCGTGCTGGTGGCCCGCCGCTACGTGCTGATGGACTACGACATCCGCGCCGAGAAGGTCGGCGCCGCCGTCGCGCTCACCCCGGGCCTGGAGTCGCCGACCGTCTCGCCGCTGCACACCGAGGGCTGGGTCGCGGTGCGTTCGATGGTGCTCCGCAAGGAGGCCCAGCAGATCATGGACGACCTGTGGGGCATCGGCGCCCGGGCCATCCTGGTCACCAACATCCACGCCTGCCGCCTCTGACCGGTGGCCGCGCCGCCGCCCGCGACCCGCGCGTCCGGGTGACCTGCCCGCCGGTCCGCGGGTAAAGAACGGTTCAATGGGGCGGGGACGCCGACCGCGTCCCCGCCCCTCGTGCTGTCGCGAGCGGACCCGGTCGCGACCGGAACCCGCCGCAACCAGAACCACCCCCGGAGACCCCACGTGTCCACGCCGCCCGTCCAGTTCCCCGTCACCTGGGCGCCGCGCCGCACCCGCGCCGTGCTGCTGCCGGTCTGCGTGCTGCTGGTGGCGCTGTTCTCCGCGATGGCCGTGATGCTCCCGGAGAACTGGCAGCTCAACGACCGGATCATGATGGTCGCCAGCGGCGTCCTGTTCGCCGGCGTCGGCCTGATGCTGGCCCGCCCCCGGGTGAGCGCCGACGCGGAGGGCGTGACGGTGGTCAACTTCGTCCGCCGTCGCCGGCTCGCCTGGGCCGAGATCGTCCGTGTCAACTTCCGCCAGGGCGACCCGTGGGCCACCCTCGACCTCGCCGACGGCACCTCGCTCGCCGCGGTCGGCATCCAGTCCGGGGTCGGCAAGGACCGGGCGATCGCGGACGCCCGCGCGCTGCGCGACCTGGTCGAGCACCACGCCCGGGTCTGACTCCGGACCCGCTCCCACCTGGGCTTCCTCCGCCCCGGTGGGTCGAACAGGCTTCCTTCACCCATCCGGGTATGGTCTACGCTGGTAAAAGCAGGGCAAACTCCGCCCTGCCCGAAATCGAGTGCCCGAACCCGACCTGAGGAGTGACACTCCCCCTCGATGGACGATCCGTCCGGTAGTACCTGCGCCGCCTCGCTTCCGACCTCCGGAAGGCAGGCGGCACTGTGATCACCGCCTGGCTGCTGTTGCTCGCGGCCGTCCTCCTGATCCTCGCCAACGGCCTGTTCGTGGCCGCCGAGTTCGCCTTCGTGACCGTCGAGCGCGGGGAGGTCGATCGTTCCGCCGGAGCGGGCGACGCCAAGTCCCGCCGCGTCGCGAGGGCCCTGCGGCACCTCTCCTTCGAACTCTCCGGCGCCCAGCTCGGCATCACCGTCACCTCGCTGGTGGTCGGCATGCTCGCCGAGCCGGCGCTGTCCACCCTGCTCGCACCCGTGATGACCGGCATCGGCGTGCCCGAGTCCGCGGCCCGCGGCGTCTCCGTGATCGTCGGCATGGTGCTGGCCACCGTCGTCCAGATGGTGATCGGCGAGCTGGTGCCGAAGAACTGGGCGATCTCCCGCCCGCTCCAGGTGGCCCGCGCGGTCGCCGCTCCGCACATGGCCTTCTCCCTCGCCTGCCGCCCGCTGATCAGCTTCCTGAACGGCACCGCCGACCGGACCGTCCGGGCCTTCGGCATCGAGCCGCAGGAGGAGCTGGGCCACGCCCGCACCCCGGACGAGCTGGTCTCGCTGGCCCGCCACTCGGCCAGGGCCGGCGCGATAGACGAGGAGTCGGCGACCCTGTTCGTCCGGACCCTGGGCCTGAGCGAGCTGACCGCGGAGTCCGTGATGACCCCGCGCGTCGAGGTGGCCGCACTCCAGCGCGACGCCACCGCCTCCGACGTCATCAACCTGACCAGGGCCACCGGCCTGTCCCGCTTCCCGGTCTACACCGACAGCCTGGACGAGGTCACCGGGACCGTCACGCTCAAGGACGCCCTGGCCGTCCCGGCCGCCCGGCGCGGCCTGGTGCGGGTCGGCGAGCTGGCCTCGCCGCCGCTGCTGGTGCCCGAGACGCTGCCCGCCGAGCGGCTGCTCGACCAGCTGCGCCGCCTCCAGCCGATGGCCATCGTGGTCGACGAGTACGGCGGCACCGCCGGCGTCGCCACCGTCGAGGACATCGTGGAGGAGATCGTCGGCGAGGTGCAGGACGAGCACGACCCGGACGACCACCCCGAGCTGCTCCCGCTGCCGCCGGTCGACGGCCTGCCGGTCTGGGAGGCCGACGGCCGCGCCCGGATCGACCAACTGGAGCGGATCGGCCTGAACGCCCCGGACGGCCCGTACGAGACCCTGGCCGGCCTGGTCTCCGACCTGCTCGGCAAGCTCCCCGAGGTGGGCGAGCAGGCCGAGCTGCCCGGCTGGCGCTTCACCGTCACCGGTGTCGACCGCCACCGCACCACCGGGGTCCGGGTGGAACGCACCACCGCGCCCGCGCGGTTCGACGAGGACCGGGAGGAGGGCCGATGACCGCCCTGCAACTGGCCGTCGCGCTGGTGCTCCTGCTCGGCAACGCCTTCTTCGTGGGTGCCGAGTTCGCCGTGGTGTCGGTGCGCCGCAGCCAGATCGAGCCGCTCGCCGAGGCCGGGCACAAGCGTGCCCGCACCGTGCTGCACGCGCTGTCCAACGTCTCCGCGATGCTGGCCGCCGCCCAGCTCGGCATCACCGTCTGCTCGCTGGGCCTCGGTGCCCTCGCCGAGCCGACCATCGCCGCCCTGCTGGAGGGCCCGTTCCACGCGATCGGCGTCCCGTCCGGCCTGATGCACCCGCTCTCGTACGGCATCTCGCTCGCCGTCGTGGTGTTCCTGCACATGGTGATGGGCGAGATGGTGCCCAAGAACATGGCCATGGCCGGCCCCGAGCGGGCCGCGCTCTGGCTCGGCCCGCCGCTGGACCGGCTGGCCCGCTGGCTCGCCCCGGTGATCCGGCTGCTGAACGCCTTCGCCAACGGCGTGCTGAAGCTGTTCCGGGTGGACGCCAAGGACGAGGTCGAGTCGGTCTTCACCACCGAGCAGCTGATGTACCTGCTGGCGGACTCCCGGGACGCCGGCCTGCTCGACGAGGGCCGCCAGGAGCGCCTGGAGGACGCCCTGGAGCTGGGCCGCCGCCCGGTGACCGAGGTGCTGCTCAAGCCCGAGCAGCTGGTCACCGTGGACCCCAAGGCGACCGCCGCCGAGGTCGAGGAGCTGGCGCTGCGCACCGGCTTCTCGCGCTTCCCGGTCACCGACGGAGACCCGGCCGGCCACGGCTACCTCGGCTACGTCCACCTCAAGGACGTCCTCGACGCGGACGACCCCTCGGCGCCCGTCCCGGCCCGTCTGTGGCGGCCGATCACGGTGCTGCGCGGCAGCCTCCCGCTGGACGACGCCCTCGGCGCGATGCGCCGGGCCACCTGCCACCTGGCCGCCGTGCTCGACCAGGACGGGCGCACGCTCGGCGTGGTCATGCTGGAGGACGTGCTGGAGGAGCTGGTCGGCGAGGTGTACGACCCGGACCACCGCGCCACGGCCTGAACGTCCTGACGGCCGGTGTCCGCTCCTGGCGATTCTGCTGAGAGCATGCACCCGTTCCCATGCCGGCCAGCCTGGATCAGGGTGGTCGGCATGAGACTCCTGCTGCTGGGTGGAACGAAGTTCGTCGGACGGGTCGTCGCCGAGGAGGCGCTGGCCAGGGGCTGGGAGGTGACGGCCCTCAACCGCGGCACGCAGCCCGCACCCGAGGGCGTCGACGTGCTGAAGGGCGACCGTACCGCCGAGGGCGGCCTCGCCGCACTGGCGACGGGGGAGTGGGACTCGGTGGTGGACACCTGGTCCTGGGCTCCGGCCGCGGTGCGCGACAGCGCCCGGCTGCTCAACGGCCGGGTCGGCCACTACGCGTACATCTCCAGCGCTTCGGTGTACGCGTGGCCGAAGGCGCCCGGCGCCGACGAGTCCGCCGGGGTCGTGGAGGGCGACCCGGACGAGACCGGCGAGGTCGGCTACGCGGAGAACAAGCGCGGCGCCGAGCTGGCCCTGGAGGCCGAGTTCGGCGGCGGCGCGCTGCTCGCCCGCTCCGGGCTGATCCTCGGTCCGCACGAGAACATCGGCCGGCTGCCCTGGTGGTTGAACCGGATCGCCCGGGGCGGCCCGGTGCTCGCTCCCGGCCCGCGCGACACCCCGCTGCAGTACATCGACGTCCGCGACCTCGCGAGCTGGACCCTGGACGCCACGGCCGCGCGCCTGTCCGGGGCGTACAACGTGGTCAGCCCGACCGGCCATGCCACCACCGGGAGCCTCCTGGAGGCCTGTGTGCGGGCCACCGGCTCGGACGCCGAGCTCCGCTGGACGGACCCGGAGCGGATCGCCGCCGCCGGCATCGAGTCGTGGACCGAGCTGCCGATCTGGGCGGCGCCCGGCGAGCTGTACGACTACCTGCACACCGCTTCGGTCGCCCGCGCGGTGGCCGACGGGCTGCGCTGCCGCCCGGTCGAGGAGACCGTGGCGGACACCTGGGCCTGGCTGCGGGCGATCGGCGGCGAGGCCCCGCAGCGCGAGGACCGGCCGAACGTGGGGCTCGACCCCGAGCGCGAGGCCGAGGTCCTGCGAGGCTGAGCCCCGGGGGAGCCGGTCGTGGCCTCAGCCCCGGCCGTCGATCAGCTCCCCGTACGCCTGGACCAGGTCCGGCAGCCGCAGGGTGGCCAGGTCCTCCCGGCCCGGCGGCTCGCGCAGCAGCGACAGCCGCAGGTCCCGGTAGGCACAGGACTTCTCGTACAGGGTGCGGATGAACCGGCCGTTGCCCAGGTCGTCGATCCAGCCCTCGCGGACCACGTGGGTGCAGATGCTGGCGAGTTCCTCGGCGGCGTCCTCGTCCCAGCCGTCGCCGTCCCGGCCCGCCAGCGCGGCGCCGATCGCGGTCAGTTCGCCGGGTCGGTAGCTGGGGAAGTCGACCCGGGTGGTGAAGCGGGAGTTGAGGCCGGGGTTGGTGGCGAGCAGCCGGTTCATGCCCTCGGGGTAGCCGGCCAGGATCACCACCAGCCGGTCGCGGTTGTCCTCGGCGCGCTTGAGCAGCACCTGGAGCGCCTCGTCGCCGTACGCGTCGCCCTTGGTGTAGCCGGAGTTGGAGAGGCTGTACGCCTCGTCGATGAAGAGCACGCCGTCCAGCGCGGAGTCGATCAGCTCGTTCGCCTTCACCGCGGTCTGGCCGAGGAACTCGCCCACCAGGTCGGCGCGTTGGGCCTCCACCAGGTGGTCGCCGGAGAGCAGGCCGAGGGCGTGGAAGACCCGGCCGAGGATGCGGGCCACGGTGGTCTTCCCGGTGCCCGAGGGGCCGGAGAAGACGAAGTGGCGCTTCGGCGGCTGGACGGGCAGGCCCTGCTCGGCCCGCAGTCGCGACATTCTCAACTGCGCCGACAGCGCCCGCACCTGACGCTTGACCGGCTCCAGGCCGACCATCAGCGAGAGTTCGGCCAGGGCCGCGTCCAGCTCCCGCTCGTCGCCACCGGACCGGGGCTCGGGCGCGGCGGCGGTCCGGGGCTGCACCCGGCCGAGGGCCGGCGCCGGCGGTGCGCCGGGGGAGGGCGGCGCGCCCGAGCCGGAGCGCTCCCCGGCGGCCTGCGGTGCGCCGTCGCCCTGGCCGCCGTCCAGCAGGGCGCCACCGGCCAGGGCCCCGTCCGCGGCGGGCCCGTCCATCGGCCCGGCGTCCATCGGTCCGGCGTCCAGCAGTCCCGTGTCCAGCAGTCCCGCGTCCACCGAGGGTCCGCCGCCCGACGGGACGACGTCGGACAGGGCGCCGTTCGACACCCCGTCGCCCGAGACGGTCAGCCCGCTCGGCCCGCCCGCGTCCGCGAACTCCTCGCCGTACCCGGGCAGTCCGGCGAACCCGGCCTCGTCCGGGAACCCGGTGTCGGCTCCGGGACCGCCCGGTGCGGCGGCGTCGGCCGAACCCGGGCGCCCGCCCGTCGGCAGTCCGTCCGCGAACCCGTCCGCGAGGCCGTCCACGAGTCCGTCCGCGAGCGCGTCGTCGGCCGCTATGGCCGCCAGCCGGGCCGCGGTGTCCATGAACGCCGGGTCCGCCCGGTGCACCGCCCGGTAGAGCGGCAGCGCCGCCGCGCTGCGTCCGGCCCCGTCATAGGCCCGCGCGAGCCAGTACCGCAGCTCCTTGCGCTGGGGCTGCTCGGAGCGGCAGCGGGCCAGCGAGGCGGCCAGCGGGGCCTGGGCCTGGGCGCACATGTCCAGGCGCACCCGCGCCATGCCGGCGAACAGCCCGGCCTCGATGCCGAGCAGCGGGTCGTCCAGCAGGCGGTCGGTGTCCCGGATCAGCTGCTCCCAGTCCTTGAGCAGGTAGGAGCGGCAGGCGTACAGGAAGCGGGCGCAGGGGTCCTCGGCGGGCGCCGGGCACTGTTCCAACGCCCGGTCCAGCTCGGCCAGATGGCGGCCGTCGAGCCAGTGCGAGGCGTGCGCCAGCGCGAGGTCGCGGGCGTCCTCCAGCACCGGTTGCACCCACCAGCCCAGCCAGTACCAGGAACTGAGTGGCCGTCGGTGCAGCCGTCGCTGTTCGCCGAAGCGTTTCTGGTGTCGGTGCATGGCCAGCAGCGCGGCCGAGGTGTCGCTGCGCAGCGCGTGCAGTCCGAGCCAGGCGTCGGCCATGCCCGGGTCCAGCCGGACGGCGGCCCGGAACTCCTCCTCGGCCCGGGTGTACGCACCGGCCGTGTAGGCGTCCATGGCGCGCAGCCAGGCGCGGTCGGCGAGCCGGTCCGGCCCGCCCGCCGTGCTGTCGGAACTGTCCACCGTCGTCACTCACGCCCCCCGCGGTGCGGCCCGGGGCTCGACCGGCGAGTCGCCTGCGCCCAGCCCGGCCGGTGGTCGTCGACCCCTGCGGCGCATATGCGCCTGTCGGGAATCGTACCGGCGCGGAGCTGATCCGGAAGGGTGCCGTACAGGGTCAAATGTGATCGTGCGGACGGCCGTTGAGCGGCCGGGCGAGGAAACGCGCCGCCGGGGAGCGAGTTTCGGAAGGGGACCGGACGGCGCCCCCGGCTCACGGGGGAACAAGCCGGGGGCGCCGGGTCCGAGGCAACCGGAAGCATGTATTCCGGTGGCTGAGGAGAACCTAGATCCTGGCGATGCCGCAGGTCAAGGCAGTGGTTGAAGATTCACCGACGGTGCCCGGGGCGATCCGGCCGGTCACCCCGTCGACCCGCGTCGCGGCGAACGGACGGCTCGGATCGGCGGCGAAATGCGCCGATTCGGCCCGGGCCCAGCCCGCCCAGAACTCGGCCAGTTCCGGACCGTCCCGCTCCTCGCCGCGCCGCCGGGCCGCAGCGGCGTCCAGCTCCATCCAGATCACCCGGGCCAGCCGCGGCCGCACCGCCCGCCGGCCCGCGCCGACCCCCTCGACCAGCACCACCGGGGCGGCCGGCACCGCGGCCGTGCCCGCGAAGCGGCGCAGCGTCCAGTCGTACACCCGGTACTCGGCGTCCCGTCCGGCCGCCAGCGGCTCCAGCACCTGCTCGTACAGGCGCCCGGTCCACTCGAACGGCTCGCGGTGGGTGGCCAGGTCGTCGAGGTGGACCACCGGGGCCCCGCCGAGCGCCGCCGCCAGCCGCCCGGCGAAGGTGGTCTTGCCGGAGCCCGCGTGCCCGTCCACCGCGACCAGCCGCACCGGCCCGCAGGAGGGTGCCAGTGTGCGCAGCTCCGCCGCGAGCGCGGTCAGCCGGGCGTCCGGAGCGGTCCGGAGCGGGGACGGAAGAGGTTCGGATGCAGCCACAACGTCAACCCTACGGTGCCGTAGCCCGCCACTGCGGACAGTTCATCTGTGCAGGTCGTGACGGCAGCGCGGGTTTCGGGCATACTCGCCTTCGCCACGACTGTGAACGGCCGTTCACCGCAACCCGGTGCCGGTCGGTCCGACAAGCCGCACCCCGCCGGGACAGCCGACACCTCGGTCCGGCGCCCGAACGAGGAGGCGACCACCGCCATGACCCCCTCCCCTGTGAAAGCCGTGGAGCGCCAGCTGCCCAGCGAGGAGGCCCGCGAGCTGCTGAGCCTCACCCGGGACCTGGTCCAGCACGAGCTCCAGCCGCGCGCGGCGGAGGACGAGGCCGCCGACCGCTTCCCGCGGGACGTCTTCCGCACCCTCGGCGAGGCCGGCCTGCTCTCCCTCCCGTACGACGAGAAGTACGGCGGCGGCGAACAGCCCTACGAGGTGTACCTGCAGGTGCTGGAGGAGCTCGCGGCCGGCTGGCTGGCCGTCGGCCTCGGCGTCAGCGTGCACACCCTCTCCTGCCACGCGCTGGCCACCTTCGGCACCGACGAGCAGCGCGACAGGTGGCTGCCCGCCATGCTCTCCGGCGAGCAGCTCGGCGCCTACTGCCTCTCCGAGCCGCAGTCCGGCTCCGACGCGGCCGCGCTGCGCACCCGCGCGGACCTCGACGGCGACGCGTACGTGGTGAACGGCACCAAGGCCTGGATCACCCACGGCGGCCAGGCCGACTTCTACAGCGCCCTGGTGCGCACCGGCGTGGACGGCCCCAAGGGCATCAGCTGCCTGCTCGTCCCCGGCAACCAGCAGGGCCTGTCCGCGGCCCCGCCGGAGCACAAGATGGGCATGCGCTCCTCGCCGACCGCACAGCTGCACTTCGACGGTGTGCGGGTCCCGCGCGAGCGGCTGATCGGCGAGGAGGGGCAGGGCTTCCAGATCGCCCTGGCCGCGCTGGACTCCGGCCGCCTCGGCATCGCCGCCTGCGCCATAGGCGTCGCCCAGGCCGCGCTCGACCTCGCGGTCGACTACGCCCGCACCCGGCGCCAGTTCGGCCGCCCGATCGCCGACTTCCAGGGCCTGTCCTTCATGCTCGCCGACATGGCCACCCAGATCGAGGCCGGCCGCTCGCTCTACCTGTCCGCCGCCCGGCTGCGGGACGCCGGCCGGCCGTTCTCCAAGGAGGCGGCGATGGCCAAGCTGTTCTGCACCGACACGGTGATGCGGGTGACCACCGACGCCGTCCAGGTGCTCGGCGGCTACGGCTACACCCAGGACTTCCCGGCCGAGCGCTACATGCGCGAGGCCAAGGTGCTGCAGATCGTCGAGGGCACCAACCAGATCCAGCGCCTGGTGATCGGCCGCCACCTCACGAAGGGCTGACCCGCCCCGGGGGCCGCCCGGCGTCCATCCGCCCGGCGGCCCCGGCCTCCACACGGCCTCCGGCCGTCACTCCAGGGTGCGGAGTGACGGCCGGAGGCGTTCCGGGCGGAGGGTCAGCTCGCCTTGGCGGCGCGGCCGGCCAGCGCCGGACGACGGCGGCGCTGCTCCGGGATCGCGGACCGCAGCGCCGCGACGGTCGGGACGGCGGGCGCCACCGGGGCGGCCTGGGGGACCGCGGTGAGCCGTACCGGGCGGTGCGCGACGGCGTGCGAGAACGGCTGGGTGCGCCAGTCCAGCCCGCTCGGGAGCTTGAACAGGGCCTCGAAGCCGGTCGGCTCGGCGTCCTCCGGGGCCTCGACCTCGGCCAGGCCGTCCGTCGGCGTGCCCGAACCCGGGCAGATCGCGGGGGCGAAGGGGTTCCAGGCGGTCGGCAGCAGTGCGTGCTGCGGCAGCCGCTCCTCGTCCGCCACCAGAGCGATCGGGCGGCGGCACTCGGGGCAGTCGACCCGGAAGACGTCCCAGATCTCCGCCTCGCCGGGGTCGGCACCAGGCAGGTGGTCGACCGCGAGGTCCTCGTGGTCGACCGTATCGTCGGTCTCGTCGGAGCCCAGCGCACGCTGGTCGGTAGCAGGCATGAGGATCCCCCTAGGATCGGGCCCGGCGTGGTCGTCCAGGGCCACAACCAGCACTTCCCTGTGATCCGGACTCATAATCCTGCGGTCCCGTGCACCGTGATGCACCGGGTGTGTCCTTGGCCACATCCGGTGCCACATTCACCCGGCATGTGCCCGCCCGGCACCTGCGAACCCTCCCCGTGCCACCGCGTGCGCCCCCCGTGCTCCCGACCGGGTAGGTTTGCGCACTGTGGAGGATCTCGACCAACGCATCGTCCAGCTGCTCCTCGAGGACGGCCGGATGAGCTACACGGACCTGGGCAAGGCCACCGGCCTGTCCACCTCGGCGGTGCACCAGCGGGTGCGCCGCCTCGAACAGCGCGGGGTGATCCGCGGCTACACCGCGATCATCGACCCCGACGCCGTCGACCTGGCGCTGACCGCGTTCATCTCGGTCAAGCCCTTCGACCCGAGCGCCCCGGACGACACCCCCGAGCGGCTGGCCGGCCTGCCCGAGATCGAGGCCTGTCACAGCGTCGCCGGCGACGAGAACTACATCCTCAAGGTCCGCGTCGGCGCCCCCGGCGACCTGGAGGACCTGCTCGCGCGCATCCGCAGCGCCGCCGGCGTCTCCACCCGCACCACCGTCGTGCTGTCCACCCCGTACGAGGCGCGCCCCCCGAAGCTCTGAACCGCGGGCCGGTCCGCGCGGCGGAACCGGTGACGTGCAGACTTGTCGGCATGACCGAACGCACTCCACGAACCGTCCTGCTGCGCGGCGGCGCCGTCTACAGCCCCGCCGACCCCTTCGCCACCGCGATGCTCGTGGAGGGCGGGCATGTCGCCTGGGTCGGCAGCGACGGCGCCGCCGAGGCGTACGCCGCGACCGCCGACGAGATCGTCGAGCTGGACGGCGCCCTGGTCACCCCCGCCTTCGTGGACGCCCACGTGCACGCCACCGCCACCGGCCTGGCGCTCACCGGCCTCGACCTCACCGGCAGCCCCTCGCTGGCCGCCGCCCTGGCCGCCGTCACCGCGTTCGTCGAGGCCCGGACCGAGCCCGGCGGGGTGCTGATCGGCCACGGCTGGGACGAGACCGGCTGGCCCGAGGGCCGCCCGCCCACGCTCGCCGAACTCGACGCCGCCGCCCGCGGCGCCGCGCTCTACCTCTCCCGCACCGACGTGCACTCCGCGCTCGCCACCACCGCGCTGCGCACCCTCACCGAGGGCCTGGCCGAGGCGCCCGGATTCGACCCCGAGGGCCCGCTCACCAAGGACGCCCACCACGCCGTCCGGCAGACCGCGCTGGCCCGCCTCACCCCCGAGCAGCGCCGCCGGGCCCAGCGCGCCACCCTGGCCCGTGCCGCCGAACTCGGCATCGGCGCCCTGCACGAGTGCGCCGGCCCGGAGATCTCCTCGGAGGCGGACCTGGCCGCCCTGCTGGCGCTGGCCGCCGAGGGCGAGGGTCCCGAAGTCTTCGGCTACTGGGGCGAGTCGGGCGGAGTCGAGACCGCCCGCCGGCTCGGTGCGGTGGGCGCCGGCGGCGACCTCTTCGTGGACGGCGCGCTCGGCTCGCACACCGCCTGCCTGCACGCCCCGTACGAGGACGCCGAGCACACCGGCACCGCCTACCTGACCTCCGAGCAGGTCGCCGACCACGTCGCCGCCTGCACCGAGGCGGGGCTCCAGGCCGGGTTCCACGCCATCGGCGACGCGGCGGTCGCGGCCGTCCTGGACGGCGTCCGGGCAGCCGGCGCCCGGGTCGGCGCCGACCGGGTCAGGGCCCTGCGCCACCGCGTCGAGCACGCCGAGGCGCTGGACGACAAGGCCGTCGCCGCCTTCGCCGAACTCGGCCTCACCGCCTCCGTCCAGCCCGCCTTCGACGCCGCCTGGGGCGGCCCGGAGGGCATGTACGTCCATCGCCTGGGCGCCGAGCGGGCGGCCGCCCTCAACCCCTTCGCCGCGCTGCTGCGGGCCGGCGTCCCGCTGGCCTTCGGCTCGGACGCCCCGGTCACCCCGCTCGACCCCTGGGGCACCGTCCGCGCGGCGGCCTTCCACCGGACGCTGGACCACCGGATCTCGGTCCGCGCCGCGTTCACCGCCCACACCCGCGGCGGCTGGCGAGCGATCGGCCGCGACCAGGACGGCGTGCTCGTCCCCGGCGCCGTCGCCAGCTACGCGATCTGGGCGGCCGGCGACCTCGTCGTCCAGGCCCCCGACTCCCGGGTGGCCGGCTGGTCCACCGACCCGCGCTCCGGCACCCCCGGGCTGCCCGACCTCACCCCGGGCCACCCGCTGCCGACCTGCCTGCGCACCGTGGTCCGCGGCCGCACGGTGTACCAGCGGTAAAACCCGTGGAACGGCGGGCCGCCGCGGCCTAGGTTGACCGACCATGACCGCACTGGTGCCCGCCGACTTCACCGTCCCGCGCGAACTGCTCGCCCCGGAGTTCCGCCTGGAGCCCCTGGGCGAGCAGCACAACGCCTCCGACCACGCCGCCTGGACGAACAGCATTCCCCACATCCGCGCCACCCCCGGCTGGGTCGGCCGGGGTTGGCCGCCCGCCGACGGGATGCCCCTGGAGCGGAACCTCGACGACCTGCGCCGCCACGCCGCCGACTTCGAGGCCCGCACCGGTTTCACCTACACCGTCCTGGAACCGGACCGCGACGAGGTCATCGGCTGCGTCTACGTCTACCCGGACCGCGAGGACCCGTCCGTGGCCTCGGTCAGCTCCTGGGTCCGGGCCGACCGCGCCCACCTGGACGCGCCGCTGCACCGCGCCGTCTCCGACTGGCTCGCCGGCCACTGGCCGCTGCGGCAGTTCCGCTACGCCCCGCGCTGACCCCGCCACCACCCTCACCGCACGGGCCACCGACGTTCCGGGGTACCTTCTTTCGCACAGCGTCCGAACAGCAAGCCCCAGGAAGATGGTGCGCCGGTGGCCACTCCCGTCACCCAGGAACGGCCCGAGGCCGTGCCCGAGCCGCAGGAGCCGGCGCCCCGACCGAGCCGTGGAGCCCGCGCGCTCGCCAAGGTCCGCGCCGGGCTTCCCCGTACCGGCCTCGCCGTCCTGGCCGGCCTGCTGCTGGCCCTCGCCTTCCCGCCGTACGACCTGTGGCCGCTGTCGCTGCTCGGCGTCGCCGCGCTCTCGCTGCTCACCCGTGGCCGCACCTTCCGCCAGGGCCTGTGGACCGGCTTCGCCTTCGGCCTGCCGTTCTTCCTGATGCTGCTCAGCTGGCTGCGGGTGGTCGGCTGGGACGCCACGATCGGCCTGTCCGTCGTGGAGGCGCTGTTCCTGGCCCTGCTCGGCGGCGCCCTGGCCGTCACCTCCCGGCTGCCCGGCGCGCCGCTCTGGGCGGCCTGCCTGTGGGTCACCCAGGAGTGGGCCCGCGACCGGCTGCCGCTCGGCGGCTTCCCCTGGGGCCGGCTCGCCTTCGCCAACACCGCCACCCCGTTCACCCCGCTGGCCGCGCTCGGCGGCGCGCCGCTGGTGACCTTCGCGGTCGCCCTCTGCGGCGCCCTGCTGGCCTGGGCCGCCCTGCGGGTGCGCGGGCCCGGCAGGGCCCCGAAGGCGGCCGCGCTGGCGGCGCTCGGCGCGGTGGCCGCGCTGCTGGCCGGCTACCTCGTCCCGGTGCCCACGGCCGCCGACGACACCGTCAAGGTCGCCATCGTCCAGGGCAACGTGCCCAACCCGGGCATGGACTTCCTGGGCCGCCCGATGATGGTCCTCAACAACCACGCCTCGGCCACCGAGCGGCTCGCCGCCGACATCAGGGCCGGCAAGGTCGAGCGGCCCGACATCGTGATCTGGCCGGAGAACTCCTCCGACCTCGACCCGTTCAGCGATCCGCTGGCCCGCCAGCGGATCGACCAGGCGGTCAAGGCGGTCGGCGTGCCCACCCTGGTCGGCACCCTGGTGGACGGCCCGGACGCGCAGCACGTCCAGAACGAGGGCATCGTCTGGGACCCGGTCACCGGCCCCGGCGCCTCCTACACCAAGCAGCACCCCGTCCCGTTCGGCGAGTACGTGCCCTTCCGCGCCCAGCTGATGAAGGTGATCACCCGCCTCCAGCGGGTCGCCCGGGACTTCTACCCCGGCGACCACAACGGCGTGATGCAGCTCGGCCCGGCCAGGATCGGCGACGTGATCTGCTTCGAGGTCGCGTACGACGAGATCGTCCGCGACACCGTGGACAGCGGTGCCCGGGTGCTGGTCGTCCAGACCAACAACGCGACGTACGCCAAGACCGGACAGCCCGAGCAGCAACTGGCGATGAGCCGGCTGCGGGCCGTCGAGCACGGCCGGGCGGTGCTGATCGCCGCCACCAGTGGCATCAGCGCGGTGATCGCCCCGGACGGCACCGTCCAGCAGCGCACCGAGGAGCTGACCGCGGCCGAGCTGTCGGCCACCGTCCCGCTGCGCGACGGCACCACGGTGGCCGACGAGGTCGGCGCCGCCCCGGAGTGGACGCTGGCCGTCGGCGGCCTGCTGGCCTGCGGCGCGGCGGTGCTGGTCGGACGGCGCCGGAAGGCCTCGGCTGGAACACCGGCCGGGGCGGAATCGTTGGACCAGGTGGTGCCGTAGCCGGCCCGGACCTCCCGTGCGGCGCGCAGAGCACCGCCTTGGAGTGGATTCGTACCGTGACCCAGCAAGCTACCCCCACCCGTCCGGCCCCGCGTAGCAGGCTCCGCCGGGTGCTGCCGCTGCTGATCACCGCCTGGCTGGTGCTGGAGATCTGGCTGCTGGTCCAGGTCGGCTCTTGGCTGGGCGGCTTCACCGTCGTGCTGCTGCTGATCGCGGGCGCCCTGATCGGCGGCTCGCTGATCAAGCGGGCCGGGTTGAAGGCGCTGTCGGCGGCGATCGAGCAGAGCAAGAACCCGCAGTCCCAGCAGCCGCAGACCGGCACCAGCATGACCGTGCTGGCCGGCCTGCTGCTGATCGTCCCCGGCTTCCTGTCGGACCTGCTGGCCCTGACCCTGCTCTTCCCGCCCACCCGGGCGCTGTGGCGGGCGCTCGGGCGCCGGGTCGCGGAGAAGGCGCTGCGCAGTGCCTCCGTGGCCGGCGCCGACCCGTTCGCGGACGCGATGCGGCTCCAGGAGCAGCTGCGCATCCACCGCCCGGACGGCAAGGTGATCCAGGGCGAGGTGGTGGACCCGGAGGCCGGCCCGCGCGGCCCGCAGGGCCCCGACACCACCTACCGCCCGCCGATCGCCGGCTGACCGGCCCGTCACGACGAGAGCCCCCGAGGCGCGGAGGACCCGCCCCTCGGGGGCTCGTCGCGCGTAGGGCGCGGGACGGGACGGTGCGCGGAACGCGGACCCGTGTGCGGAACCTGCCGGACGACGCCCGACAACGCGAAAGGGACCCTGGTGGCCAGGGTCCCTTTTCGCGTCCTCCCGCTCGGGGCGGGAGCGAGGTGTCAGGCGCTCTTGCGGGTGTCCCGCGGGTGCACCGCGAGGTTCATCCCACCGGAGCGGAGCACGGCCAGCCGTTCGGCCAGCACCTCCTCCAGCTCCTCGCGCGTACGGCGCTCCATCAGCATGTCCCAATGGGTGCGCGTCGGCTTGGTCTTCTTCTCTTCCGGCTCGTCACCGTCGAGAAGCACCGCCTCCTGGCCGCAGAAGCGGCATTCCCAGGTCGCGGGGATCTCCGCCTCGACCGAGAAAGGAACCTCGAAACGGTGTCCGTTCTGACATGCGTACTCGACGGTCTGGCGGGGAGCCAGATCGATACCACGGTCGGTCTCGTAGCTAGTGGCCCCGAGTCGCGTGCCGCGGAGAGCTCGCTCGCTCATGAATCGTGCCTCCCGGGCTTATGGCCCACAGGACTAGTGGTCGCTGTTCTTCGTCGTTCGGTCAACGCTCGGCTTCCGACGAAGATTCCCGTCCCGGGACATGCGTCGTCTGTAGTGCCGTCCCTGTTTGTACCCACCTGCGCCCGATTTGTCACATCTGGCCGGCGATATCGCCCCAGGTGTCACCTATTTCACATCTGGTGATCCTGCGGACTTTCCGTGACGAGCGTACCGGGACGGGATTCGGCGCCGGGCGTCGACCCCTGCCCGGGAGCCGGCGGACCGGCCGGGAAGCCGGCCCGGAGGCGGCCCGGCCCCGCCGTCAGGAGATCGGCCGTGAACGGATCATCGGCTCGCCCTTGGCCAGGTCGACCGGACGGCCCGGCGCGTCCTGATCGGCCGCGGGCACCACCGGCGGGCGGTCCGGCCGGGGCGGAACGGCCGCGGCCGTCTCGGTGCGGGTGTCCCGGTGCGGCAGCAGGGCGATCACCGCGTCCCGCAGCGGGGCCGGCGCCTCGTCGTCCAGCGGATCGACGGTGGCGGGCACCTGGAGCCGGACGGGGGCGCCGTTGCCGATCCGGGCGTAGCCGCGCCCGATCGGGGCGTGGGCGGCGGGCACGATGTCCAGCGGCGCGCCGAGCGCCTCGCGGCCCTCGTCCGGGCAGGCCGGGCCGAGCACCACGCGGGCCCGGGTGGTGGCCCGGACGGTGGGGGTGATCCGGTCCCTGGCCTCCAGGTCGTCGGCGATCACCACGGTGACCCGGGCGGCCCGGCCGTGCCGCAGCGGGAGCTCCAGCAGGTCCTGCGGGTCGGGGCGGCCCTCGGCCCGGGCGAGTTCGCTCAGTTCGGTCGGGTGGTCCAGCAGCAGCCACAGCGGCCGGGTGACGTCCTCGGGCGGGGCGGTTCCCGCGTGCCGGGCGGCGTTGAGCGCGCCGAGCCGGCGCTCGGTCTCGCCGACGGCCCAGTCCAGGGCGGCCAGCGCGCCGTGCAGGCTGGTCTCCACGGTGTGCACGCCGGGCCGGTTCACCAGGCAGGCGTGCTCGCCGGTGCCCGCGCCGTCGACCACCACCAGGTCGGCGTACGGGAGGGCCTGGAGCGCCACCGAGCGCAGCAGGCTGGAGGTGCCGTAGCCGGTGACGCCGAGCGCCAGCAGGTGGGGTTCGGCGGAGCGCGGGCCGGTGCGCCAGACCACCGGCGGCTGCTGGACGGTGGTGCCGCACCGGGTGACCGGGATGGTCCTCGCGGTGCCGTCCTGGTCGGTGAAGCCCAGCACGATCTCGCCGGGGGCCGCCACGAATCGCTGGGCGGCGATGTCGGTGGGCAGCGGGGCGAGCGCGGTGATCCGCAGCCGGTTGGACTCCTCGTCCCAGTCGAAGCGGTACTCGCGGGCCCGGCCGGCCTTGCCCTGGACGACCTGCTCGATCCGGGCCCGGGCGGCGGGCTCGGTGTCGGTGAAGTAGGCGGGGTAGGTCATCTCCAGCCGGGAGAGCCGGCCCTCGCCGTCGAAGTCCCACGCGCCGAAGGCGTCCTTGTAGCTGCCCTCGAAGCGGTAGAGCGGGTTGGCGTCCTCGGGGCCGCAGAGGTAGGGGGTGAGCGCCGCGTAGAGGGCGGCGAGCTTGACGTCGGCGACGTCCGGGGCGGGCGCCGCGGGCGCCGCCCTGGGGGCCCGGCCGGCCCAGGCGGCGCTGGCCATCAGCGCGATCAGGGCGAACAGCAGACCGTGCGGCAGCAGGTAGACGCCGATCAGCAGGGCGGCGGTCAGGAACAGCGTCGGCCCGCGGCGGTCCTTCGGGGTGGCCTGCCAGCGGGACTTGGCCCAGTCGACGTGGTGGCGCAGGCCGCGGCCGATCACGGAGAGCGGGGCGAACATGTCGGTGGCGTGGTCCCCGGCGGTCCGGGCGATCGCGCGGCCCTTGGTGAGGTGGCGGTGGAGCGGCATTCCTTGACTCCCCGGGCGGTGGGACGGGTGGGGTGGCGCGGGTGGGGAACGACGGGGCCCGGGGCGGTGGGATCCGCGCCCGGGCCGGTACGGGGGAGAGCGGGGTGCGGTCAGAACCTGATGCCGCTGAGCAGGCTGGCGAGGCTCGCGCCGCCCGCGGTGATGCTCGGTGCGATCGAGGAGCCCGCGATGTAGAAGCCGAAGAGGGCGCAGACGATGGCGTGGGAGACCTTTAGTCCGTCCCGGCGGAAGAAGAGAAAGCCGATGGTGCCGAACAGGACGATGCCGGAAATCGAGAGGATCACGTTCCGCTCCTCGGGAAGGGGGGACAAGCGGGGGTGTTACGGAAAGTGCACTCATCGTGACAAAAAGTAATAGATGATGGAACGGTGCAAATGGGTGGTTCTGCCGCCAATACCGTTCCGACCGCCGGGTGGCGGTATGCGAACCGGCCGGGGTGGGGGCGGGGCGCGGACGGGATTCGATGTGCCGAGGCATTCCCGGGCGGGGGGCGGGAAGTTTCCGGGGGGTCCGGGAAGTTCGCTCGGATGGCTGCGCAACGCGCGCGGCCGCGTGTCGTGGCGGGCGCGGGCCGTCATCCGGATTCCGGACGCCCGCTGGTCCGCCGCGGCACCGGCCGCTACCGTGCCCTGGGCGCAGCCCCGAGACCGACCGACGATCCGACCGGAAAGGCCGCCCTCCCATGACCGACGCCGCCAGCCAGCAGCCCGCCGACGCCCCCGACGCCGAGGTGGTCGCGCTCGCCGGGAAGCTCTTCGACGCCGCCCGTGCCGGGGAGACCGAGACCCTCTCCGCCTACCTGGACGCCGGTGCCCCGGCCGACCTCACCAACGGCCGCGGCGACAGCCTGGTCATGCTCGCCGCCTACCACGGCCACGCCGCCACCGTGGCGGAGCTGCTGCGCCACGGCGCCGACCCGAACCGCGTCAACGACCACGGGCAGACCCCGCTGGCGGGCGCCGTCTTCAAGGGCGCCACCGATGTGCTCGACGTCCTGCTGGCCGGCGGCGCCGACCCGCGGGCCGGCACCCCGAGCGCCGTGGACGCCGCCCGGATGTTCGGCAAGGACGACCTGGTCGCCCGGTTCGAGGTCGGCTGAGCCGGGATCGTAGGCTTTTCAGCCATGAGCACCAGCACCGTCCGGGACACCGGCACCGTCGAGTTCCGCGTCACCGGCTACGCCCACCCCGACGCCCAGACCCTGGCGGCGGAGGTGCAGCAGGAGTACGTGCGCCGCTACGGCGGCCCGGACGAGACCGTCCTGCACCCGGAGGACTTCGAGGCGCCGGCCGGCCTGTTCATGATCGCCTACCTGGACGGCCGTCCGGTCGCCTGCGGCGGCTGGCGGGCCAAGCAGGCCGGCCCGGACGGCCTGCGCGACGGCGACGCCGAGCTGAAGCGGATGTTCGTGATACCCGCGGCCCGCGGCCGCGGCCTGGCCCGCGCGGTGCTGGGCCGCCTGGAGCGGACCGCGATCGAGGCCGGGCGCGCCCGCTTCGTCCTGGAGACCGGCACCGAGCAGCCCGAGGCCATCGCGCTGTACGCGTCCGAGGGCTACGCCGCGATCCGGAAGTTCGGCATCTACAAGGACCACGAGCAGAGCATCTGCCTCGGCAAGGAGCTGGCTCCGGCGGTCTGAGCGGCCGCCGCGCGGGGAAGGCTCCCGTCGGCCCGAGAGGGGAGACGGATGAGCCATCGAGCACCCGGAGCCGACGTGCCGGACGCACCGGACGCACCGGAAGCGCCCGGAGCCGGCCGGCTCCCCGCCCTGGCCGCGCCGGGCGGGGAGCTGGACCGGCTGGTCCGGGACGGCGCGCACACAGTCGGAGCGGGCGCCGTCTGGGCCGTCGGCGACGCCGGCGGCACGCTCGGCGGCGGCAGTCACGGAGCGCTCGGTCAGGGGCGGTACGCGCGGCTGCGGCCCGGGCCGGACACGCTGTACGACCTCGCGAGCCTCACCAAGGTCGTCGCGCTCTGGCCCTGCGCCGGGGTGCTGCGGCAGTCCGGGCGGCTCCCGCTGGACGAGCCGCTCGGCCGCTGGTGGGCGCCGGCCGCCGGCCGCCCCGCCGCAGCGGTGACGGCCCGTCAACTCCTCGCCCACACGGCGGGGATGCTCCCGTACACCCGCTTCGAGCAGCTCTACGGGCGCGATCCCGCGGCGATCCGGGCCGGGGTCCTCGCCGCCCCGCTGCACCGCCCGCCGGGCACCGCCGTCGAGTACACCGACCGCGCCGCCGTCCTGCTCGCCTACCTGGTCGAGGACCTCGGCGGGGCGCCGCTGGACGAGCTCGCCGCGCGCTGGGCCTGGCGGCCGCTCGGCATGACCGACACCCGGTACGGCCCGCTCGACGCCGCGCTCCTCGCCCGCACCGCGCCCACCGAGTACGAGGAGGGTGCCGGCACCCACCTGCGCGGTGTCGTCCACGACCCCTCCGCCCGGCTGCTCGGCGGGGTCTCCGGCAACGCCGGGGCCTTCTCCACCGCCCGTGACCTCGCCCGCTTCCTCACCGCGCTGCTCGCCCCGCCGCCCCGGGTGCGCTGGGGCGAGCCGTGGATCGACGAATCGCTGCGCGAGCACACCGGCGGCCTCGCCCCGGCCCGCGGCCTGTCCTGGCTGCACGCCCCCGGCACCGAGCCGGCCGAGGGCACCTTCGTCCACTACGGCTTCACCGGCACCGGCTTCTGGGTCTCCCGCAGGCTCGGCCGCTGGGCCCTGCTGCTGACCAACAAGGTGCACTACGACCGGGGAATCCGGCAGCTCACCGATCTGCGCAACGCCTTCCGGCGGGCCGTGTTCGGGTAGCCGCCGCCTGTCGGCACTCATTCGGGTGGATTAGCCGCGAACCGCCGCCTCCGGGGCCGCGGTCGCGGCAGAGTGACCGCGAGGACGGGCACCCGGCGGAGGAGGCGCGATGACGGACACCTGGGCACTCTCGGAGGAGGAGTGGCTCGCCGGAATGGTGCGCGCCTACGTCGGGTGCAGCGTGCTGCTCACCGACGGAGCGGGCAAGGTCCTGCTGCTGAAGGCCAGTTACCGTGACCAGTGGCAGTTCCCCGGCGGCGGGATGGACCCGGGGGAGGGGCCCGCCGAGTGCGCGGCCCGCGAACTGTTCGAGGAGACGGGGCTGTTGGCCGGTCCGCTGCGGCTGCTCGTCGTGGAGTGGCGGGACGCGATCCCCGACCAGGGCGAACACGCCCACCCCGCCGTGCAGTTCATGTTCGACGGCGGGACGGTCGCACCGGGGTCGGTGGTCCGGGCACAGATCGAGGAGATCGCCGACCACGGCTACTTCACCCCGGCCCGGGCGGCCGTCCTGCTGCAGCCCGGTGCGGCGCGTCGGCTCACCGCGGCCCTGGAGGCCCGGCGGACCGGCGCCGCCGCACTGCTGCACTCGGACGGGTACGTGGGGTGACGCGTGCTCAGAGGAGCGTGCTCCAGTAGTACCAGAACCGGTTGAGGACCAGCAGGGCGATCACCGCCGCCCACAGCACCGGCAGCGCCCAGTGGTAGCGCGCCGCCTCCCGGACGGCCACCGCCGCCCGCGGGCCCACCGGGATCACGCCGGTGCGCAGGTTGTGCAGCGTCGTGTACCAGAACAGCACCACCACCGTGGCCCACACCACCATGCAGTACGGGCACAGCGCGCCGATGTCGTACAGCGCCTGGTAGATCAGCCAGTGCGCGAACACCACGCCCAGCGCGGTGCCCGCGTTCAGGCCCAGCCAGAACCAGCGCCGGTAGGCGGCACCGGCGAGCAGGCCCGCGCCGATCGCCGTCAGCGCGCCGAAGGCGGCCAGGCCGAGCAGCGGGTTCGGGAAGCCGAAGACCTCCGCCTGCTCGGTGCGCATCACCGAGCCGCAGCTGATCACCGGGTTGATGTTGCAGCTGGGGATGTAGGAGGGGTTCTCCAGGATGCGGAGCTTGTCGAAGGTCAGGACGGCCGAGGCGGCCAGTCCGACCAGCCCGCCGAGGAACAGCAGCAGGGCGTAGGCCCGGCTCGCGCCGACCGGGGCCCGGCCGGCTTCGTCGGGGGCGGAGCGGGACAGGGGCATCGTTGCAGCGGACATGGCAGCACACTCCGGTGGCTGGCTGGGAGGAGCCGGCCCGGCCGGGAGTTCGGCCGGGCCGGGTGGTGCCGTGCGGTGCGGGGGAGCCGGGCGCCTACCGGAGGCCGGCGGCCTGCTTCACCTGCGCGGTGAACTGCTCGGCCGGGACGGCGGCGTTGCCGGCGAACAGGGTGATCTGCTTGCCGTCCACCTTGACGGTCGGCGTGCCGGTGACGTCGCTCTTGTTGAACTCCTCGTTGACCTTGGCCGCCCACGGGGCGTAGGTGCCGTCCTGGACGGCCTTGACGAAGGCGTCGGTCTTCAGGCCGGGCACCTGGCCGGCCAGGTCCAGGATGTGGTTGACGTCGCCGAAACCGTCCTCGCGCTCGTCCGGCTGGTTGGCGTACAGCACGTCGTGGAACGCCTTGAACTTGTCCGTGCCCTCGTTCAGCGCGGCGCCGACCGCGGCCAGCGCGGTGCGCGAGCCCTTGCCGCCGAGGTTCTTGTCCAGGAAGGCCGCCAGGTGGAACTCCACCTTGATCTGGCCGTCCTCGGTGAGCTTCTTGACGGTCTCGCCGTTGGCCGCCTCGAAGTGCTTGCAGACCGGGCAGCGGAAGTCCTCGTAGATCGCCATGGTGTGCGGGGCGTCGGCCTTGCCGTAGGTGATCACGGTGCCGTTGGTGCCGCTCGCGTTGGCCGGCACGACCAGCGACGCCGCACCGGCGGCGGAGGACTTGTCGTTCTTGTCGGAGGCCGAGTTGATCGCGACGGCGACACCGCCCGCGAGGGCCAGTACGGCGACGGCGGAGACCGTCACGACGATCCGCTGACGGCGCCTGGCGGCCTGCTGCTCCCGGCGCTTCGCCTCCTGCATCCGCTCACGGGCGGTGATGCGCTTGGCCTGCTGCTTGCTGGGGGCCTGAGCCATGGGGAAGTCAACTCCTGTACGCGGCGCGCGGGTGCGCGCGGGAAGCCGCAGCGGGTGCGGCGGGGTCGGTGAACGCGGGAGTCGTGCGCACTGCCTGCGGGCGTACCGGGGCCGTCCGGCCGGGTACGTACGAGGTGATCGGAGGGGGTCGGCGATCAGCAGGCAGGCGCGAAGGCGGGCGGGCCGCGGCGGGGCGCCGGGCTCAGCACCACGTCCTCGCGGCGCGGCCGGGCGCGGTCCGACACCGGCAGCGGCACCCGCAGCACCGGACGGACCGGGGCCGGGATCAGCAGGACGACCAGGGCGTGCAGCGGGCCGGCCAGCGACTCGCGCAGCGCGCACAGCGCTCGGGCCAGGCCGGACAGGGCGGCATCGCCCATCCGCAGCCAGGCCGAGGCGGCCAGGGCGATCACCAGGTGCACCAGGAGGAGCAGCAGCTGGGTCGCGGCGGGGGCCAGCTGACCGGCGTGGCCCAGCGGGCCGCTCAGCAGCGAGCCGTCCACCGAACCGCCGCCACAGACCAGCAGGTTCACCCCGCGGGCGGGCACCTGACCGGTCAGCACCGGCGAGCAGCCGGCCTGGCCCAGGTTGAAGGTCGTGTTGAGCAGCAGCTCGACCGGCACCATCACGCCGCAGATGTGCAGCATCCGCCGCTCCCCGCCGGCCAGTACGGCCGCGACCAGGAAGACGACGGCACCGGCCGAGGCCACCAGCGACAGCGGCAGCGGACGGCCCGTGATGACGACCTGGCCCAGGGCGGCCATCGGCACGGCGAGCGCGGTGAACACCGCGGCCCGCAGGGCCCTGGTCGCATGGGAGGAGGTCGTCACGCTCCGGAGTATGTCATGGCGCTCGTGTCCGGCACGAGGGCCCGTAGGTCCCTGGTGCGGCTGACGCGCGCTCAGTAGTCTGCGGGGTTCCCGTCCCGGCCGCCCGCGGGGTCGTGCGCCCGGGTGCCGCGGGCTCGCCATCGGCCGCCCGCGGATTAGCCTGGAAGGCGTTCCCGCTGACCCGACGAGGGGGCGAGCGTCCATGGCGAAACCCGAGACCACGGTGGGGCAGGTGCTGCTGGCCCGGATCGAGACGCAGGCGGCGGAACTGGCCGGCCTGGACGACGCCGTCCGGACGGACGAGCCGGACGCCGTGCACCGGATGCGGGTCGCCTGCCGACGGCTGCGCAGCGCGCTGCGGACCTTCCGGCGGCTGTTCACCCCCGGCGCCACCGACGAACTGGTCGCCGAGCTGCGCTGGCTGGGCGCCGCCCTCGGCGGGGCCCGGGACCGCGAGGTGCTGACCGCACGGCTGGCCGCCGAGGCCCGCGAGCTGCCCGCAGCGTGCGGGCCGCAGCGGGTCGCCGCCGCGCTGGAGCGGTGGGGTGCGGCCGAGTACCGGCGGATCCGGCCCGAGGTGGTCGCCGCGCTCGACAGCCCACGCCGCCGGGCGCTCGGCGACGCCCTCGCCGTCCTCCTCGCCGACCCGCCGCTGCGCCCGCGCGCCGGCCGCAGCGCCGTCCCGGAGCTCTCCCGGATCGCCGCCCGCGAGCAGCACCGCACCGCCGAGCGCGTCCGCACGGCCCTCGGCGCCGCCCCCGGGGAGCGGAGCGTCGCCCTCCACGAGGCCCGCAAGGCGGCCAAGCGCGCCCGCTACGCCGGGGAGACCGCCGCCCTGGCGGTCGGCGCCCGGGCCGAGCGCTACGCCCGGCGGATGAAGGCCGTCCAGGACGTGCTGGGCGAGCACCAGGACGCCGTGGTCGCCGCGAGCACCCTGGCCGAGCACGCGGCGGGCGGTGGCGAGCCCTTCGGCTACGGCGTCCTGTACGGGCGCCAGCTGGCCACCGAGGAGGCGGCCCGGCGACGGCTGCCGGACGTCTGGCGGCGGGCGGGAAGGAGGAAGCTCTCCCGGTTCGGGTAGCGGTCGAGGCTTGCGGCCGGCGGCTTCGGCGGGGGCGGCTTCGGCGCGGGTGGCTTCAGCGCGGGTGAAGTCCCGCCGAGCGGGCCGCCTCGCGCAGCAGGTCCCGGAGCATCGCGGTGGTCAGCCGGCCGGTGTTCGTGTTGCGCGGGCTCACGTGGTAGCAGCCGTACATCCGCAGGTCCGGGCCGCCGTCGCGGGCCGGGAAGACGGCCCGGGCGGCGTGGCCGAAGGCCGGGCGGGGGCGGGGGACCTGCCAGCCGGCGTCCGCGATCACCGGCAGCATCGCCTGCCAGGCGAAGCCGCCGAGGGCGACGACGGTGCGCACGGTGGGGCGCATCAGCTCCAGCTCCCGGGTGATCCAGGGTCGGCAGGTGTCGCGTTCGGCCGTGCTGGGCTTGTTGTCCGGCGGGGCGCAGCGGACCGGGTCGGTGATCCGGACGCCGAACAGCTCCAGGCCGTCGCCGTGGCGGACGGACTCGGGGCGGTTGGCGAGCCCGAGCTCGTACAGGGCGGCGTAGAGCAGGTCGCCGGAGGGGTCGCCGGTGAAGATCCGGCCGGTGCGGTTGGCGCCGTGGGCGGCCGGGGCGAGGCCGACCAGGACCAGCGGGGCGTCCGGCGGCCCGAAGCCGGGGACGGGGCGGGCCCAGTAGTCCCAGTCCCGGTAGGCGCGGCGCTTGGTCCGGGCGGTCTCCTCGCGCCACTCCACCAGGCGCGGGCAGGCCCGGCAGTCGGTGACGACGCGGTCCAGCGCGGCGAGCGCGCCGGCCCGGCGGGCGGCCTCGGCGGGATGGCGGGGGTCCTCGGGGTCGTCGGCGGGGCCGCCGGAAGGGTCGTCGGAGGGGGAGGACGGGGCCACGGTCGGCATGGTCGAGATCCTAGGGGCTCCCGGGCGTTCGCTCCGGGTGCCCGGGTGCCCGGGTGCCGGGGTGCCGGGGCTCCGGAACGTTCGGTCCGGCGCGGACCGGGCAGGCGTAGCGTGGAATCAGTTGCTCCGGCGGTCCCCGGCCGGTCAGGGTCGGCGGAGGCCGGACGCGCCGGTGTGCGCGCAGGCCGCGAGGAGGCCGCCATGATCGTCGAGTCGGTGCTGGGGGCCCTCGGGGCACTCGCCGGGCTGGGGGCGATCTGGGCGAGCCTGAGCATCAGGGTCGTCCAGCAGTTCCAGAAGGGCGTGGTCTTCCGCTTCGGGAAGGTGCGCGACGAGGTGCGCGATCCGGGGCTGGTGGCGCTGCTGCCGATCGCGGACCGGCTGCACAAGGTGAACGTGCAGATCGTGACGATGCCGATCCCGGCGCAGGAGGGCATCACCCGGGACAACGTGACCGTGCGGGTGGACGCGGTGGTCTACTTCCGGGTGGTGGACCCGGTGAAGGCCACCGTCAACGTGCAGGACTACAACTTCGCGATCTCCCAGGTCGCGCAGACCTCGCTGCGCTCGATCATCGGCAAGAGCGAGCTGGACGACCTGCTGGCCAACCGGGAACCGATCAACCAGGGGCTCGAGTTGATGATCGACAGCCCGGCACTGGGCTGGGGCATCGAGATCGACCGGGTGGAGATCAAGGACGTCGCGCTGCCGGAGTCGATGAAGCGCTCGATCGCCCGGCAGGCCGAGGCCGAGCGGGAGCGGCGGGCCCGGATCATCACGGCGGACGGTGAGTACCAGGCCTCGGAGCGGCTGTCGGAGGCCGCGGCGGTGATGAGCGCGACCCCGACCGCGCTCCAACTGCGGCTGCTGCAGACCGTGGTGGAGGTGGCCGCGGAGAAGAACTCGACGCTGGTGCTGCCCTTCCCGGTGGAGCTGCTGCGCTTCCTGGACAGCGCGACGGAGGTCCAGCAGCGGAACCTGTTGACGGCCGCCGCGACCGCGGTCGGGGCGAAGGCCGCGGAGGAGGCGGTGGAGAGCGGAGAGGTCTCGGAGGAGGAGCTCGAACCGGGGCAGCCCAGGCACGAACTCAAGCCCCTGGAGGAGGTGTTGGAGAAGTCGCCGCTGGGCCGTCCGGACTCGCCGGACGGACGGGTCGAGCAGGACGACCGGGCCGAGCGGGGCAGCCGCACGGGCCCGGACGGCGACGGCTGAGGCGCCGGCCCCGGTGGCGTCGGCCATCGGCCCGGACCACGATGGACGGGGGAAGGGAAGCCAGGTCAGGAGGCGGACCATGACCAGAGCCAGCGACATCATGCACCCGGGCGCGGAGTGCATCCGCGAGCACGAGACGCTCGCGGCCGCCGCCCGGATCATGCGGGATCGCCACGTGGGGGCCCTGCCCATCTGCGGGCCGGGCGACAAACTGCTGGGGATCGTGACCGACCGCGACATCGTGCTGCGCTGCGTCGCCGAGGGCCGTGACCCGGCGTCGGTGACGGCGGGCGAGCTGGCGCAGGGGCGGCCGATGACGGTGGAGGCGGACGAGGACTGCGAGCAGGTGCTGCGGGTGATGGAGCAGTACCAGGTGCGCCGGCTGCCGGTGATCAACCACCCCGAGCACAAGCTGGTCGGCATGATCAGCGAGGCGGACATCGCGCGCGGCATGCCGCAGGCGCGGGTCGCCGAGTTCGTCTCGGCGGTCTGCGCGGAGGAGGCGCCCGCGGGGGCCGCCCAGGGCTGACACCGCCGTGCGCACACGGCCGCGGCCCCGCCCCCTGACGGGCGGGGACCGCGGTCGTGCCCGGGTCAGGCGGCCGGGGCGGTGGGGCCGTGCGCCTCCGTCGACAGCTCCGCCCACTCCTCCCAGGTGGCGAGCCGGTCGGCGTAGACCTGCCGCAGCATCGGGTGGCCCTGGGAACCGAAGAACACCCGCAACGGCGGCCGCTCGGTGTCGACGAGCCGCAGCAGTGCCCGGCCGGCGGCGGCCGGGTCGCCGGTGTCGAGCGTCCCGGCCTGGGCGGCGAAGGCGTCGCGCAGCCCGTCGTACCGCGGGTCGGCCTCGGCGTGCACGGCGGAGGCGATCGCGTCGGTGGCGTAGCTGCCGGGCTCCACCACGGTGACCTTGACGCCGAACCCGGCGACCTCCTGGGCGAGCGCCTCGCTCAGGCCCTCCAGCGCCCACTTGGAGGCGCAGTACCCGCCGCCGAGCGGGAACGCGGCGAGGCCGGCGACCGAGGAGATCTGGACGATGTGCCCGGAGCCCTGGGCGCGCAGCAGCGGCAGCGCGGCCTGGACGACCCGCAGCGGGCCGAACAGGTTGGTGTCCAGCTGGTCGCGCAGCTGCCGCTCGGAGAGTTCCTCGACGGCCCCGGACAGGCCGTAGCCGGCGTTGTTGACGACGACGTCGAGCCGGCCGAAGTGCTGGTGGGCCCGCAGGACGGCGCGGTGCACGGCCGCCCGGTCGGCGACGTCCAGCGGGAGCGGGAGCACCGCGTCCCCGTGGGCGGCGACCAGTTCGGCGAGCTGCCCGGTGTTTCGGGCGGTCGCGGCCACCCGGTCGCCGCGGGACAGGGCCGCCGAGACGAAGGCGCGGCCGAGGCCGCGGGACGAACCGGTGACGAACCAGACCTTGCTCATGTTTTCCGCTCCACTGTGTCCGATGACCTGGTGGCATGTAGACACCGTCGGGCGTGCGGATGTGACATCCGGGCTCGGAGTCGGGGCGCCGGCCGGGTCAGCCCAGGGCGTAGACGGCGGTGGCGTGGGCGGCGGGCTCCCGGGTGCCCCAGGCGCCTCGGGTGCCTTCGGCGGCTCCGGTGTCCTCGGTGTCGCCGGTGTCCTCGGTGTCCTCGGGCACGAGGGTGATGTCGAGGAAGGCGATCCGGCGGCCGAGCCTGGTGATCCGGGCGTGCACCAGGAGGTCCCGGGCGAGGACCGCGCGCTGGAAGGTGGTGGACTGCTGGACGGTGGTCATCGGGCCGAACCCGCCGCGGGCCGCGCACAGGGCGATCACGCAGGCCGTGTCGGCGGCGGCCATCAGCGCCTGACCGGACAGCGCGCCGCCCTCGCGGGCGAGCCGGTCGGACCAGGGCAGCCGCAGGACGGCGTGGTGGTCGTCGGCCTCGACGGTCGACAGGCCCAGGTCCTGCACCCAGGGCGCGAAGTGGTCGGCCAGGATCCGGTCCGCCTCGGCGGTGGTGAGGGTCATCGCGCCATTGTGCCGGGGGTGTTGGCGCGGTGTCAGGAGGCCGGGGCGGCCAGGGTGTCGAGGTGCCGGCGCAGCACCGTGCGCAGCTCGTCCGGTCCGACCAGGTCGGGGTGCTGGACGGCCTGGAGGGTGAGGCCGTCCAGCAGGGCGGAGAGCCGGCGGGTCTCGACGCCGAGGTCGAGGCCGGGGGCCAGGCCGCCGGCGCGCTCGGACTCGGTGAGGACGCGTCGGACCAGGTCGTCGAGTCCGGCCTGCATCTCGGCGGCGCGGGGCCGCAGGTCGGGCCTGGTCCGGGCGGCGGTGACGAAGGAGAGCCAGAGCGCGGACTCCTCCCGGCGCTCGGCGTCCAGCGGGAGGGTCTCGGCGAGCAGCCGGACGGTCCGTTCGCGCCGGTCGGTGCCGGCGGAGGCCGGGTCGAGCAGGACGGCGGCGTGCACCCGGACGCGGGCCTCGATCCGGTGGGCCAGCTCGCCCATCGCGAAGATCATCAGCTCCGAGCCGCCGGCGAAGTAGTGCCGGACCGAGCCGACGGCCAGTCCGGCCTCCTCGGCGACGTTGCGCAGGGAGGCGTGCTCCAGCCCTTCCCGGGCCGCGACACGAAGGACGGCGTCGGCGACGGCCTGGCGGCGCTCGGCGGGATCGACGATCTTCGGCATGTTGCCGTTATAGCACGGGCGAGCTAAATTGCTGATTTAGCACGGTCGAGCTACAAAAATCGGGGGAGCGGGAATGAACGGCTGGGTGTACGCGGGGCTGATCGCCGCCGTGGTCGTGGCGGTGGTGATCCGGCGGTTGCGCGGTGAGCCGCTCAACGCCCGGGACCTCTTCGCGCCGCCGGTGGTGCTCACCGGCCTCGGCGTGTGGGCGCTCGCCCGGCGACACGGCCTCGGTGCGGCCGACTACGGCTGGATCGCGGCGGGTGCCGCGCTCGGCGTCGCCCTGGGGGCGGCGCGCGGCGCCACCATCCGGGTCTACGAGCGGGAGGGCGTGCTGTGGCAGCGGTACACCGGGCGGACCTTCCTGGTCGCGGCGCTCTCGCTCGCCGTGATGGCCGGCTTCGCCGCGCTCGCCGGACATTTCGGCCTGGCCGCGGACGCCCGGCCGGTCCAGCTGTCGATCGGCCCGGGCTTCCTGGGGGAGGCCCTGGTGGTGGGCTGTCGCGGGCTCGCCTCGGGCACTCCGTTCGCGCCCGAGCGGCGGGCTTCGGGGCTCCTGGATCGACTCGGTCGGTAACTTTGGTTGTCGATTCGGGATCTGGTAACTAAAGTTGTCGGCATGACGATCGTGGAGATCACCCATGAGGAACGGGCCGAGCTGGCCAAGGCCCTTCTCGATGCCCTCGGCCCCGTCGCCGCCGCCGCGCGCGCCCGCGCGACCGGTGTGCCCGCGGAACGGATGTGGAACGCCGAGCCCGTCGAGGTCGCCCTCTCCGTGCTGTCCGCCTGGAAGCTGGTGGACGCCGAGGTCAAGCGGCTCACCGCGGGCGCGGCCGCCACCGCGGGCTCCTACGGCGCCAGCTACGAACAGCTCGGTGCCGCCTGGGGCATCACCCGGCAGGGCGCCCGGAAGAAGTGGCCGGAGGCCGTCAGTCGTCCGGCAGTGGAGTCCGAATCGCTTCGACTCTTCGGTGGAACAGTCGAGTTGACCGAGGACACGGCTGCCGGCGGCTGGCGCTGGACGGCCACCGGTGCCGACGGCGCGACCGGCGAGGCGGTCACCGGCCACCGGTCCCGCGAGGAGGCCGCGGCGCACGCCGGGGCCTTCCTCGCGGCGCACGCACAGGGCGTGGCCTGAGGTCTGTCCGGCGGATCCTCGCCGGGTCCGCGAAGATCCGCCGCCCCGGCCTGGTCACTCCTCGTGCCGCAGCTCCCGGGCGATCAGCTCCGCCAGGTGCAGGGCCCGCCGCCCGTCGGCGAGTTGGGCGATCTGGGTGCGGCAGCTGAAGCCGTCCGCGAGGAGCACCGTCCGAGGCCCGGCGGCGCGGACCTCCGGCAGCAGCACCCGCTCCGCGATGGCCTCGGACACCTCGAAGTGGCCCCGCGCGAAGCCGAAGTCGCCCGCCAGGCCGCAGCAGCCGGAGTCCAGCACCCGGTTGTTCAGGCCGAGTCGGGCCTCCACCCGGCGGTCGGCGGCGCTGCCCAGGACCGCGTGCTGGTGGCAGTGGGTCTGGGTGAGGGCGTCCAGCCGGATCCGGGGGAGCGGGGCGTCCGGGGCGTACTCGTCGAGGAACTCGGCGAAGGTGCGGGTGCGGTCGGCGAGCGGGCGGCCCCGCGCGCCGAGCAGCCGGGGCAGGTCCTCGCGCAGGGTCGCGGTGCAGCTGGGGTCCAGGCCGACCACGGGGGTGTCGGCCGGGACCCCGCCCGCCGCCGGATCCGCCTCTGTCAGCGCCCGCAGGCTGCGCCGCAACACCCGGCGGGCGGTGCCGAGTTGGCCGGTGGAGTACCAGGTGAGGCCGCAGCAGACCGGGCCCGAGGGCAGCCGGACGTCGAAGCCCAGGTGCTCCAGCACCTCGACGGCCGAGCGCAACACGCTCGGCTGGAGGTGGTCGGAGAAGGTGTCCGGCCACAGCAGCACCGGCCGGGTGCCCGCCGGGGCCGGGTGGGCGGCGCGGTGCCGCCGGTACCAGGCGGTGAAGGTCTCCGGCGGGAAGACCGGCAGCACCCGCCGCGGGTCGATCCCGGCGAGCCGCTTGAGCGGCCCGCCGGCCCGGGAGCGGGCGAGCGCGTTGGCCGCTCCGGGCGCGAGCGCGACGGCCCGCAGCCAGAGCGGCAGCCAGCCCATCGAGTAGTGCGCGAGCGGGCGCGGCCGGCGCCGGTAGTGCTGGTGCAGGAACTCGGCCTTGTAGGTCGCCATGTCGACGTGGACCGGGCAGTCGCTCGCGCAGCCCTTGCAGCTCAGGCAGAGGTCCAGCGCCTCCCGGACCTCCTCCGAACGCCAGCCGTCCGCGACGGCGTCCCCGCGCAGCATCTCGGCGAGCAGCCGGGCCCGCCCCCGGGTGGAGTGCCGCTCCTCGCCGGTGGCCAGGTAGCTCGGGCACATCACCCCACTGCCCGGGGCCACACACTTGGCGACGCCCACGCAGCGGTGCACCGCCTTGACCAGGCTGCCGCCGTCCTGCTCGTACGGGAGGGCCAGCGGCAGCGTGCGGCGCGGGGCGGTGACGAAGCGCAGGTCGGCGTCGAGCGGCCGGGGATCGACCAGGGCGCCCGGGTTGAGCAGGTTCTCCGGGTCCCAGATCCGCTTGAACTCGCCGAAGAGGCCGATGACTTCGGGCGGGTACATGCGCGGCAGCAGTTCGGCCCGGGCCTGGCCGTCGCCGTGCTCGCCGGAGAGCGAACCGCCGTACGAGACCGCCAGATCGGCGGCCTGCTCCAGGAACTCCCGGAAGACCAGCACCCCTTGGGGCTCGTCCAGCGGGAAGTCGATCCGCAGGTGCACGCAGCCGTCGCCGAAGTGCCCGTACGGGACGCCGTGCAGGCTGTGCCGGCGCAACAGGGCGCGCAGGTCCCGAAGGTAGTCGCCGAGCCGCTCGGGCGGGACGGCGGAGTCCTCCCAGCCGGGCCAGGCCTCGCCGCCCCCGGGCAGCCGGGTGACGATTCCCGCGCCGGCCTCCCGGACGGCCCACAGCTGGCGCTGCTCGACGGGGTCGGTGACCAGGGCGACGGTGGCGGAGCGCTCGCGCCGTACCGCGTCGCCCAGCCGGCGGGCGGCCTGGTAGGCGGCCAGCGGGGTGTCGCCGCCGGTCTCCAGGAACAGCCAGCACTCGCCGGCCGGCAGCCGGTCCAGCGCGGGCGGGCGCGGGCCGGCGGCGAGCAGCGCGGCGATCAGGTCGGCCGCCATGCCCTCGGCGGTCAGCGGACCGTACGGCAGCAGCGCCGGGACGGCGTCGGCGGCGGCGGCCTCGTCGGGGTAGCCGGCCACCACCAGGGCCCGCGCGGGCGGGTCCTCGACCAGGCGGACGGTGGCGCCGAGCAGCAGCGCGCAGGTGCCCTCGGTGCCGGTGAGCGCCCTCGCCAGGTCGTGGCCGTGCTCGGGCAGCAGCGCGTCCAGCGGGTAGCCGGAGGTGCGGCGGGGCAGTCGGGGCATGCCCTGCCGGATGAGGGCGAGGTTGCGGTCGGTGAACTCCTGCAGCTCGGTGTGGAGCCGGCCGGCGCGTCCGGGCCGCGCGGCGAGCGCGGCACGCTCCGCGGAGCCGAGCCGGCCGCCGACGGTCAGCTCGGTGCCGTCCGCGAGCAGCAGCTCCAGCCGCTCGACGTTGTCGGCGGTGCGGCCCCAGGCGAGCGAGTGCGAGCCGCAGGAGTCGTTGCCGATCATGCCGCCGAGGGTGCAGCGGCTGTGCGTGGACGGGTCGGGGCCGAAACGCAGCCCGTGCGGCCGGGCGGCGCGCTGGAGGTCGTCCAGCACGGTGCCGGGCTGGACGCGCGCGGTGCGGGCCTGCGGGTCGAGCTCCAGCACCGAGCCGAGGTGGCGGCGGAAGTCCAGCACCACCGCCCCCGGGCCGATCGCCTGCCCGCCGATGCTGGTCCCGGCCCCGCGCGCCACCACCGGCACCCGGTACTCGCGGCAGAGCGCCATCGCGGTGCGCACGTCGTCGAGGTCGGCGGGTTTGACCACGCCGAGCGGCAACTGCCGGTAGTTGGAGGCGTCCTGGCTGTAGACGGCGCGTTCGGCGGTGCCGAAGCGGACCTCGCCGTGCAGCACGGCGGCCAGCTCACGGGCCAACTCGGCCCCGGGGACGGCGGACGGACGGCTCACCAGGGACCTCCCGGGCGGGTGCGGCGACTGCTCCGCCGATGATCGCAGGCGCTCCGCGGCACCGGTACCGGGCACGACGGGGGTACCGCCGACGGGGTGTCATATGACACTCTCGATGGTCATGATCGACGAACCCGCGGCCGCCGACCCGGCCGGTCCCGACGCCTACCTCGCCCGACTCCCGATCGGCGAGCCGCTGCCCGTCCCGTCGGACGGCGCGCCCTCCTGGGAGATCTTCCCGTACGACGGCGAGCTGACCGTCCGCGTACTGCGCGCGCCCGAGCTGCCCGAGCCGCCGAGGCACGGCGAGGACGGCCCGGAGAGCTGCCCGGACTGCGCCCGCCCGGACACCGACTTCCTGTGGACGGACGAGCACTGGCGGCTCGGCACCGCCGACGAGCCGGACGGTCTGCCCGCCACGCTGCTCCTCTGGCCGCGCGCCCATCACGACCTGCTGGACCTGCCGGCCGAGCTCTCCGCGCAGCTGGGCCCGATGCTGCAGCGGGTGGAGCGGGCCGTACGGTCGCTCGGCGGCATCGGCCGGGTGCATGTGAACCGCTGGGGCGACGGCGCCGCGCACCTGCACCTGTGGCTCCTCGCCCGGCCCGAGGGGGTGACCCAGCTGCGCGGCTCGACGCTGTCGCTGTGGATGGACGTGCTGCCGCCGCTGCCCGCCGGGGTGAGGGCCGAGCGGGCCCGCCGGATCGCCGCCGCGATGGCCGCCGAGGGCGGCACCGCGCACGCCTGAACCGCGGCTACTTCCGCCCGGTGAGCGTGCCGCGGGCGATGTGGGAGAGCTTGGCGACTTCGAAGGCCGGGTAGGCGCCGCCGGCCAGCAGCGAGAACTTGATCCCCTCGCGGCCGCCCGGCCGGCGGTGGCCGGGCGGCTGGAAGCGGCGGTGGTGCTCGGCGGCGCGGTGGAAGAACTGCGGGCGCTCGGCGCGGGTGACGCAGCCGGCCAGGTCGAAGACGAACAGGTAGTGCCGGATCATCCGGACGAACAGTGCCTCGCGCACCGCGTACAGGTGCGGCTGGTCCTCCAGCAGGGCGAAGCTGCGCTCGTACTGCTCGAACAGGTCGAAGACGCTGCTGCCCGGGCCGCCTGCGGGGTGGACGGTCTCCCGGCGGCGCAGCTGCACGCACTCGCGGGCCAGCACGGCGGCCTTCCGGGCGCCGAGCAGCGCGGCGTGCGCGACGGAGACCTCCTCGTAGCGGCCGGGCGGGAAGGCCAGGCCCAGCGCGGCCCAGTGGCCGCGGCGGATGAGCCGGTCCCAGATCAGCGGCGGCGCGCCGAACAGGGCGGGCCGGTCGAAGGGCGCGAACGGTTCGGGGCCGGCCTCGGCGAGCAGGGCCTCGGCTCCGCCCGGCCAGTCCCGGTCCTGGTGCCGGCGGGAGTGGCCGAACAGCAGCACGTCCACCGGCCCGGTCTGCTGGAGCCGGTCGGCGAGCGTCCGCAGCGCGTCCCGGGGCAGCAGGTGGTCGGCGTCCAGGAACAGCAGGTACTCGCCGCTCGCCCGCGCCGCGCCCGCGTTGCGGCTCGCCCCGACCCCGACCGCCGCGGTCAGGTGCAGCACCGACACCCGCGGGTGCCGGGCCGCGTACGCGTCGGCGAGCCCGCCGGCCGTCTCGGGGGACCGGTCGGCGACGACGATCACCTCGACGTCGGCCAGGGACTGCGCGAGCAGCGAGTCCAGGCAGTCGGCGAGCTGTTCGTGCTGGTCGTAGGCGGGGAGCACGACGCTGATCAGGGGTGAGGGCATGACGCCGGAGCGTAAGAGGGCCTGCGGACCGTGGCAAAGGCCTGACGGTCCGTAATTCCTGGCAATCGGTGGCAAACCGTACGAGTGTGCGCCATATCTTCACGCCGTCTTCCGGACGTGCACACGCCCGTGCCGACCTGCGGTGATGCGGGTCGGGGCCCGCGACGCGGAGTGCGTCGCGGGCCCCGGTCGGCCGAACGGGAGGCTCGGCTCAGTACCAGTGGTGGCCCTGCCAGAACGACCAGGCGGCACAGGGGCTGCCGTAGCGGGTGTTCATGTAGTTCAGGCCCCACTTGATCTGGGTGGCCGGGTTGGTGCGCCAGTCGGCGCCCGCCGAGGCCATCTTGGAGCCGGGCAGGGCCTGGACGAGGCCGTAGGCGCCGGAGGAGGCGTTGACCGCGAGCGGGTTCCAGCTGCTCTCGCGGAAGACGATGTTGCTGAAGCACTGGAGCTGGCCGGCCGGGACGATCTGCGCGGCGATCTGCTGCGGGGTGCCGGAGTAGGTGGCCGGGGCGCTGTTGAGGTTCTGGCGCTCCTGGGAGCGGGAGGCGGCGGCGTCGGCGTCGGCCTTGGCCTTGGCGTCCGCCTGGGCCTGCGCCTGGGCGGCGGCGTCCGCCGCGGCCTGGGCCTGGGCTTGGGCCTGGGCCTCCTGGGCGGCCTGTTCGGCGGCGGCAGCAGCGGCAGCGGTGTCGGCCTGACCCTGGTCGGCGACCGGCTCGCTGTCCACCGAGACGGCGGCCACGGGGGCGGCCTCGGTGGTGTTCCCGGCCTGCGGGATGGCGAGGGCGGCGGTGGCGGCGCTCGCGACCACGAGAGTGGTGACGCCGGTGATCAGGGAGTTGCGGCGGGCATGGCTGAGCTGCATGGGGCGGGCGATCCTTCTCCGTCGGGGGCCGTGCCGGTGGCACCGGGGGCGGGGCATCGCACGGGCACCGGGTGAGCGGGGCTCGTGCGGCCGCCCTGGACGGCCGTGGCGCCCCGGCGGAAGCGGCGGGGGCGGGCGGGCTGCGTGGCGGCGGTGGTCGGCTGCGCTGCCTGGCGACGGGCCATTCTTGGCAGGGCCGAGGACGGGTGGCAAAGGCGTTCGCTACTACGCGGGATCGTGGCCGTGGGACGGCCGTGCCAGGTTCTGCGCGGTGGATTTGGTGGGATTTGTCCGTATTGCGCACTCGAGGTCCAGGCCGGGCCGAGGCGACGGATCGCAAGGGCGGAAGCCGTGGTGGCCTGTGTTCTTCAGGTGGAGCGCGGCCGCGGGCGGTCCCGCCGGGGCGCCTCGGCGGGGCCGGGGAGGGCGCCCCGAGGCGCCCGTCCACTATCGGGGATCGTGGATGGCGAACCCCCTGTGGGCGGGCTCACACGTCCGCGGGTGCGATGTCGGCGCAGCGTGACCGGGCGGTGACGGCCTCACGGAGTCGCGTACGGATTCCCCGGGACGGGCCGTGCGGTGACGGCGGGCGTGGCGGTGGGCGTGCTGGTGGGGGCCGCGGCGGTCGGGCCCTCCTGCTCGTCCTCCTGGACGGGCGGGACGAGGTCGCGGGCCAGGAGGGTGGCGCCGGCGACGGCCCCCGGCATGGCGAGCACCGTGACCAGCGGCACCAGGAAGGCCAGCACCAGCGGTGTGCCGAAGCCCAGCGCCAGCCCGAGCCGGGCGCGCAGCAGCCGGATCCGCTCCGGCTGCGGCACCCGGCGCCGCTGCAGGGCGACGGCCGTCAGCTCGACGGTCAGGAAGAAGCCGGACACCAGGAAGCCGAGCGCCGGGACGAGCGTCTGTCCGACCACGGGGATGAACCCGCAGGCGAACAGCACCACGCCGAACGCGGCCACCCGCACCAGCACGTACAGGCTGTCGCGCACGGCGATCAGCAGCTCCCACCAGAGCGTGGTCTCCGGCGGGGTGGGCGCACCGCCCTCGGTCTCGTCGACCTCGGCGGCGAGCGCCTCGTAGAAGGGCTGCCCGACCAGCAGGGTGACGGCGGTGAAGGTGAGCAGGGAGAGCAGCAGGCCGCCGCCGAAGACGAGTGCGGCGAGCGCGTCGCGCAGCAGGCCCCGCCAGGGGGAGGACCAGTGGTCGGCGAAGGGGGTCGCCCAGTCCGCGAGGTCCACGGACCAGGCGCCCAGGAAGGCGAGCGCCACGACGTAGCCGACCAGGGCGATCAGGGCCGGCAGCATCCCGAATCCCCACCAGCGGCCGCGCCGGCCCACCCACTTCTGGCCCTCGACCAGGTACTTCATCCCCACCGCAAGATCTCGCATGGGCGATCACCCTAGGGCTTCCGCGCCCGGAACCCCGCATTGCCGTGTTCCTGCCAGTTTCGACCGGCAAGGACGGGCCCCTCCTGCCGCGCCGCCCGCCGGGCCACTCTCGGTCTTCCCCCACCTGCAAGGAGGATCTGATGAAGCGTCAACTCGGAAGATTCATGAGCCTGCTGGCCGGCCTGGTGCTCGGCGTCGGCGCGCTCGCGCTGCCCGCCGCCGCCTCGCCGGAGCCCTCGCCGAGCGTGGTCGGCGGCACGCGGGCGACCCAGGGCGAGTTCCCGTTCGTGGTGCGGCTCTCGATGGGCTGCGGCGGCGCGTTCTACACCTCGCAGATCGTGCTCACCGCCGCCCACTGCGTCGACGGCACCGGCGCCAACAGCAGCATCACCGTCACCGCGGGAGCGGTCGACCTGAACAGCGGCAGCGCGATCAAGGTCCGCTCCTCGTACGTGTACCAGTCGCCCGCCTTCACCGGCGCCGAGGACGGCGACGACTGGGCGCTGATCAAGCTGGCCTCGCCGGTGAGCAGCAGCCTGGTCACCACCCTGCCGATCGCCACCTCCACCGCCAACGACAACGGCACCTTCACCATCATGGGGTGGGGTGCCGCGCGCGAGGGCGGCGGCCAGCAGCGGTACCTGCTCAAGGCCACCGTGCCGTTCGTCGACGACGCCAGCTGCGCCCGCGCCTACCCGGGCCTGAACGCCGCCGGCTCGCTCTGCGCGGGCTACACCCAGGGCGGCGTCGACACCTGCCAGGGTGACTCCGGCGGCCCGATGGTCCGCAAGGACACGGCGGGCCGCTGGGTCCAGGTCGGCATCGTCAGCTGGGGCAACGGCTGCGCCCGCGCGGGCTACCCGGGCGTCTACACCCAGGTGAGCACCTACGCGGCCGACATCGCCGCCGCGGCGGCCGGCCTCTGATCCGACCCGACAGGGCCGACTGATCCGAGCCGGCAGGCTCGATCGAACCGAGCCGGCAGGGACGACCGAACCGACCCGGCAGGGCCGGCCACCACACCCGCAGGTGGTGGCCGGTCCTGCCGTTCCGTCCAGAGCGATCCGGGCGCCGCCGCGCCCGGGCCCTCACCCGCGCAGCCACTCCTCGGCCCGCCGGCGCTCGCGGGCGATGCGGCCGGTGGTGCCCGGCGGCAGACGGGCCAGCAGGGCGACGGCGGCACCGCCGTGGCCGGCGAGGGCATGGGCGCCGGCGAGTCGGGCGGTGATCAGGGCGTGGTCGCGCGGATGGGCGGCCGGGTCGAGGAGCCGCAGGGCCGCCGCCAGCCGGGCCGCCGCGCCGCGGGCGTGGGCGGTGCGGCCGGTGTGCAGGGCGAGGTCCCGCCGGCAGGTGCCGTGGGCGACGGCCAGAACCAGCCCGGCGCGGGCCGCCCGGGGCGACGGTGCGCCGGAGCGCAGTGCGGTGTCGGACAGCCGCCGGGCGTCCTCCAGCGCCCGGCGGACCTGCGGCGGCCGGCCGGCCAGCGCGTGGGCGTGCGCCTGGGCGACGGCGGCCCAGGCCCGGAGCCCCGGCAGGGCGGGGGCGGTGGTCCGGGCGGACTCGGCCAGGGCGAGCGCGGTGGAGGGGTCGCCGTGCCACCAGTACAGGGTGCTCTGCCGGACGAGCAGGGCGGCCGTGGTGGCCCGGTCGCCGGTCGCGCGCGCCCACTCCAGCCCGGCGGCGTACCAGCTGAGCGCGCGGGCGTGGCGGTCGCCCTCGAAGTGGGCCCAGCCGGCGAGCTCGGCGTACTGGGCGGCGAGCGCGCGGTCGGCGGGTTCCTCGCGCGGGTCGGGGTGCCGACCGCCGAGCAGGGTGTGGGCGTGGTGCTCCAGGACGGCGGCCAGCTCCTCGCCGCCGATCCTGCCCGCGGCGGCGCGGTAGACGGCCAGCAGGTGGGCGAGCACCTCGACGGTGGCGGCGTCGGGCGGGGCGGCGCGGGCGGCGAGCGGCGGCCGGGTGGCGGCCCGTTCGCCGAGGTGTTCGCGTTCCCGCTGGACGGTCTGCCAGAGCTCCGCCAACTCGCCGTCGGCGAGCAGGAGTTCGTCGGCCCGGGCGGGCATCCCCGGCGGCGGCCAGCGGCGGGCGTTCTCCACCCGGCTGATCAGCGAGTCGTGGTAGCCGAGCAGCCGGCCGAACTCGGCCTGGCTGAGGCCGCGGGCCTCGCGCCAGTGGCGCAGGCGGCGGCCGAAGCGCAGGCGCGCGGACTCGGGTTCCGTGCGGGGCGGAGGCGGTGGGGGCGGCATGGGAGCGGGTGGGGGCGGCACGGGGTCTCCCGGAGGGGGCGGGGGAGCGCTCGTGGGGGAGCGTCATGCCCAGGTATCCCCATTGACGTGCCTTGGTCAAACGAGGGGCGGCCCGGCCCGGGAACGACGCCGGGCCCGGGAGCCTCCGCAACGGCTCCCGGGCCCGGCGTTCCCGCGCGGGGCGGGCGGGTCAGGAACCCGCCGCCACCGCGGCCCGCCGCCGTCGGCCCACCACGGCCGAGGCCGCCAGCACGATGGCTGCGGCGACCAGCGACAGGTACATCTGCTTGCGCCCGTCGGCGTCGGTGAACATGTACGCCATGACGAACCCGATCATGCCCATGGCCGTCCAGGTCAGGTACGGGTACAGCCACATCCGGACGGTGTGCCGCTCGGGCATCTCGCGCTCGATGATCTTCCGCATCCGCAGCTGGGTGGCGCAGATCACCAGCCAGACGAAGAGCGCGACGGCGCCGGAGGAGTTCAGCAGGAAGGCGAACACGGTGTCCGGCGAGGTGTAGTTGAAGAAGACCGCGACGAAGCCGAAGACCACCGAGGAGAGGATGGCGACCCGCGGCACGCCGCGCGAGGTCACCGTGGCGAAGGCCTTGGGCGCGTCCCCGCGCTGGCCGAGCGAGAAGGCCATCCGGGAGGCGGTGTACATCCCGGAGTTGAGGCAGGACAGCACCGCCGTCAGCACGATCACGTCCATCACCTGGCCGGCGCCCGCGATGCCGACGTGGTCCAGCACCGCCACGTACGGGCTCGCCTTGACGTCGGCGGAGTCCCACGGGAGCAGGGTGACCACGAGCAGGATCGAGCCCAGGTAGAAGATCCCGATGCGCCAGATGACGCTGTTGGTGGCCTTGCTGACCGCCTTCTCCGGGTCCTCCGACTCGCCCGCCGCCAGGGTGACGATCTCGCTGCCCATGAACGCGAAGACCACGGTGAGCATGCCCGTGAACACCGCGCCCACCCCGTGCGGCAGGAAGCCGCCGTGACCGGTGAGGTTGCTGGTGCCGACCGCGTGGGTGCCCGGCAGCAGACCGAAGGCGGCGAGGGTGCCGATCACCAGGAACGCGGCGATCGCGACCACCTTGATCCCGGCGAACCAGAACTCGAACTCGCCGTAGGAGGCGACCGAGAAGAGGTTGGTGGCGGTGAGCACCGCCATCACGATCAGCGCCCAGCCCCACTGCGGCACGCCGGGCACCCAGTTGTTGAGGATCTTCGCGCCGGCGGTCGCCTCGACCGCGAGCACCACGACCCAGAAGAACCAGTACAGCCAGCCGATGCTGAACCCGGCCCAGCGGCCTAGCGCGCGGTCCGCGTACGCCGAGAACGAGCCGCTCTGCGGGTCGGCCGCGGCCATCTCGCCGAGCATCCGCATCACCAGCACGACCAGCGCGCCGGCCAGTGCGTAGGAGAGCAGGATGCCCGGGCCGGTGGCCGCGATGCCCGCGCCGGAGCCGACGAAGAGGCCGGCTCCGATCACGCCGCCGATGGCGATCATCGACAGGTGGCGGTTCTTGAGCCCGGCCTTCAGGTGGCCGTCGCCGCCGTGTTCGATCGGACCAGGCTGCTGGGGGAGCTTCGTGGCCGTCGTGGGCTTGGTGGTGTCCGCACTCATCAGGTGCCCTGTGCCTTTCCAGCGCGGTGTGACCCTCGACTCGTCTCGTCGGAGGGTGGGGGACTGGCCCGCGCATTGCGTCGCAACCTAACTTCTACGCCCGGGTATCGGAACAGAGCTTTGATAACTGTTCGCTTACCGGACACAAAAGGCCTGGTCAGAGTGGGTGGAAAGGTGGCATGGAAACCTCAGATCTGACGCATCGTCAGTATTCGGAAAGGTTGCCAAGCTCTGCTGGGGCTCAAGTCGCCCGCACGTGGGCGGTCAGATCGGCCGCACGTCGAGGACGGTGATCGCCGCCTCGTCCGCCGGCCGCCCGGTCAGTCGGGCGGCCAGGATCCGGGGGATGTCCTCCTCCTGTGAGTATCCGGGCAGGACGGTCACCTCCGCGCGCCGTGCGCCGGGCTCGCCCCGTACCGCGTACGTCACCAGGTAGCCGTACCGCTCCGGCGGCGGCGCCTGGCCCCGGTCCTGCCGGTCCTGCCGGTCCTGCCGGTCCTGCCGGTTCTCCCGGCTCCGGGTGGTCATCCCCATCGACCTCCTCGGCCCATTCTCGGCGCGGTGTGGCCGATCCTCGCAAATCCGGGCAGAGTGGGATTCTCGGGGCGTGCCGCAGGAGCAGCCCGAGCGTGCTCGGTGCCGGCCGGTTCCCGGCGCCGGTCAGGAGCGACCCCATGCAGACCACCTGGAAGGGGACGATCAGCTTCGGGCTGGTCAGCATCCCCGTCCACCTGTACTCCGCGACCCAGGAGCACGACGTCCCGCTGCACCAGGTGCACGCCAAGGACGGCGGCCGGGTGCGGATGAAGCGGTACTGCGAGCGGGAGGAGAAGGAGGTCCCGTACGCGGAGATCGCCAAGGGGTACGAGTCCCCCGACGGGCGGACCGTCACGCTCTCCGACGAGGACCTCGCCGACCTGCCGCTGCCCAGCAAGAAGATCATCGACGTGCTGGCCTTCGTCGACGAGGGCGAGATCGATCCGCTGATGTTCTCCAAGGCCTACTACGTGGGTGTCGCCGACAAGGCCGCCGCCAAGCCGTACGCGCTGCTGCGCGACGCGCTCACCGAGTCCGGGCAGATCGCCGTCACCAAGATCGCGCTGCGCACCCGGGAGTCGCCCGCGGTGCTGCGGGTGCACGACAACACCCTGGTGCTGCAGACCTGCATCTGGCCCGACGAGGTCCGTCCGGCGGCCGGCATCGCGCCCGAGGGGGACGTCACCGTCCGGCCGCAGGAGCTCAAGATGGCGCGGTCGCTGATGGACACCCTCTCCGAGGACTTCGACCTGGCCCAGCTGCACGACGACTACCAGCAGGCGCTGCAGCAGGTGATCACGGCGCGGTTGGAGGGCGTGGAGGTCCCGCACGAGGAGGAGCCGGGCGAGGCGCCGGACAACGTGATCGACCTGATGGAGGCGCTGCGCAGCAGCCTCAAGCGCGCCAAGGGCGGGCGGGGCGCCGGGGCCGAGGAGACCGGGGCCGAGGAGGCGGGCGCCGAGGAATCGGGCGCCGAGGAGGAGCCCGCGCCGCGCAGGCGCGCCCCGGCGAAGAAGAGCGCCCCGGCGGCCCGGAAGACCGCCGCGAAGGCGGGCTCGGACACCGCCGCCAAGACCGCGGAGAAGGATGCCGCCAAGGGCGCCGCCAAAGGCGCCACCAGGAGTTCGGCGGCGAAGCGGACCACCACCCGGAAGCCCTCGGCTCCCCGCAAGGCCTCCTGACCCCTCCCGGGCCAGGCGTTCCTCCCGTCCCAGCCGTCCAGCATTGGAGGCGATCCCGATGGACCTGCTGACCTACCAGGAAGTCGACGCCAAGGCCGACGCCGCCGTCGGCCCCGAAGCCCGCAAGGCCCGGGGCTTCGGGCACCGCGTCTGGCACTGGCTGCTCAGCCTCAGCCCCACCGTGGTGACGTTCATGATCGCGCTCTCGATAGGCCTCGGCATGGTCGCCACCCAGGTGAGCCTGCTGGCGGTGCTGGTGCCGATGGCGATCTTCTGGGGCCTGACGGTCATCGCGATGTTCGGCGTGCTCGCCCGCTGGATGACCCCCGGGCCGGGCCGGCACCGCGTGGCGTCCTGACCCGGCCGGGACGGGCGCGGGGGCCGGGAGGGCTCAGCCGATCCACACCGTGGTGACGTTGCAGAACTCCCGGATCCCGTGCCCGGAGAGCTCCCGCCCGAACCCGGAGCGCTTGACGCCGCCGAACGGCAGCGCCGGGTGGGAGGCCGTCATCCCGTTGAAGAACACCCCGCCGGCCTGGATGTCCCGGACGAAGCGCTCCCGCTCGGCCTCGTCGTCGGTCCAGACGTTGGCGCTGAGCCCGAACGGCGTGTCGTTGGCGACCGCCACCGCCTCGTCCAGGTCGGCCACCCGGTAGACGGTGGCGACCGGGCCGAAGGTCTCCTCCTGGTGGATCCGCATCGCCGGGGTGATGCCGGTCAGCACCGTGGGCTCGAAGAACCAGCCGGTGTCCCAGCCGGTCGGCCGACCGCCGCCGCACTCCACCCGGGCGCCGCGGGTGCGGGCGTCCTCGACCAGCTCCTCCAGGTCGTCCCGGCCCTGGCGGCTGGCCAGCGGGCCGACGTCGGTGCCCTCGTCCATCGGGTCGCCGACCTTCAGCGCGCGCATCGCCTCGGTGAAGCCGGCGGTGAAGCGGTCGTACACGTCGGTGTGCACGACGAAGCGCTTGGCGGCGATGCAGGACTGGCCGTTGTTCTGTACCCGGGCCCGGACGGCGGTGCGCACCGCGGCGTCCACGTCGGCGCTCGGCAGCACCACGAACGGGTCGCTGCCGCCCAGCTCCAGCACGGCCTTCTTGACCTCGTCCGCCGCGGTGGCCGCGACCGCCCGCCCGGCCGGCTCGCTGCCGGTGAGGGTGACGGCGGCGACCCTGTGGTCCCGGATCACCCCCTCGACCGCGCCCGAGCCGATCAGCAGCGTCTGGAAGCAGCCCTCGGGGAAACCGGCCCGCCGGAACAGCTCCTCGATCGCCAGCGCGGTGCGCGGCACGTTGGACGCGTGCTTGAGCAGGCCGACGTTGCCCGCCATCAGGGCGGGCGCGGCGAACCGGACGACCTGCCAGAGCGGGAAGTTCCACGGCATCACGGCCAGCACCGGGCCGAGCGGGCGGTAGCGGACGTAGGCGCGGGCGGCGCCGGAGTCGGCCACGTCGGCCGGGGCCGGGTGCTCGTCGGCGAGCAGTGCCTCGGCGTTGTCCGCGTACCAGCGCATCGCCTTGGCGCACTTGGCGGCCTCGGCGCGGGCGGCGGCGAGCGGCTTGCCCATCTCCTCGGTCATGGTGCGGGCGACCACCTCCTGGTCCCGGTCCAGCAGGTCGGCGGCGCGGTGCATCAGTTCGGCGCGGGCGGCGAAGGGGGTGCCGCGGTAGCTGTGGAAGGCGGCCTCGGCGCGGGCCAGCCGCTGCTCGACGCCGGCCGCGTCGAGCGGCTCGAAGGTCTGGAGGGTCTCGCCGGTCGCGGGGTTGACGCTGGCGATGGGCATGCGGGGCTCCCAGGAGGGTCAGGGTCCGGTGCGTCTGCCCTCACACCCTCCCTGACCGCCCGGCTCCGGGCACGCCACCGCGCGCCCGGCGTGTCCCGTCGGGCGCGCGATCCGCTCTCCTCACTCCGGCAGCGACTCCACCCGGGCCGCCGCCTCCCGGGCCCGGGCCCCGGCCCTGGTCCGGGCCGCGGTGACCTGCCGGTTGGGGAAGCGGTGCAGGTACTCGGCCTCCAGCTCCCCGGTGCGCAGCGTGTGCCGCTTCAGCGCCTCCTCCGAGCCGTACAGGAAGGTCTCGTGGCGGGTGCGGTGGAGCTGTTCCAGCTCGTGCAGGAGCGTGTCGTTGCCCAGGGCGTGCGGGGAGATGCCCGCGGGCCGGATGTGCGGGTCGTCGGCGTGCCGCATCTCGGTGCCTCCTCGGCGGAAGTCCCCTCCTCCAGGGTGCCCGCGGACCGTCGCCGGTGCACCCGATCCGTCCGCGCGCGAGCCGCCCACCGGGCCGGGGAACTGGGGCGGATCATAGGATGAATCCTTCCGTACACGTTCAGGACCGCCCCGCCTACCGCTCGGACACGCACATGCCGCTTCCCAAGGCCGAACTCCACCTGCACATCGAAGGCACCCTGGAGCCCGAACTCGCCTTCGAGCTCGCCGCCCGCAACGGCGTGGAGCTGCCGTACGCCGACACCGAGGCGCTGCGCGAGGCGTACTCCTTCAGCGACCTCCAGTCCTTCCTGGACCTCTACTACGCGCTGATGACCGTGCTGCGCACCGAGGACGACTTCGCCGACCTCGCCGACGCCTACCTGGCCCGGGCCGCCGAGCAGGGCGTGCGCCACGCGGAGATCTTCTTCGACCCGCAGGCGCACACCGCGCGCGGGGTCCCGCTGGGCGTGGTGGTGGACGGACTGACCCGGGCGCTGGAACGCAGTGAGGAGCGGTACGGCATCAGCACCCAGCTGATCATGTGCTTCCTGCGGGACGAGTCCGCCGAGTCCGCGCTGGAGACCTTCGAGGCCGCCCGCCCGTACCTCGACCGGATCGCCGGCATCGGCCTGGACTCCGCCGAGGTCGGCCACCCTCCGGTGAAGTTCCGCGAGGTGTACCGCCGGGCCGCCGAGGCCGGGCTGCGCAGGGTCGCCCACGCGGGCGAGGAGGGCCCGGCCGCGTACATCACCGAGGCGCTGGACGTCCTCGGCGTCGAGCGGATCGACCACGGGCTGCGCTGCCTGGAGGACGGCGAGCTGGTCGCCCGCCTGGTGCGCGAGCAGATCCCGCTGACCCTCTGCCCGCTCTCCAACGTCCGGCTGCGCTGCATCGACACCCTCGCCGACCACCCGCTGGCCGAAATGCTGGAGGCCGGCCTGCTGGTCACCGTCAACTCCGATGACCCGGCGTACTTCGGCGGCTACGTGGAGGACAACTTCCGCGCCGTGCGCGAGGCCCTCGCCCTCGACCAGGAGACCCTGCGGCTGCTGGCCGCCAACTCCTTCCGCGCCTCCTTCATCGGCGAGCGGCGCCGGGCCGAACTCCTCGCCGAGGTCGAGGCCTACGTGTTCTGACGTTCCCCTCCGCCCGTCGCGCCGGCCCGTCACCCGTCCGGGGGTGGCGGGCCGGCGCGCTCGCAGCGCGGCAGATCAGATCAGGGTGCTCCAGTAGTACCAGAACCGGTTGAGGATCAGCAGCGCGATCACCGCGTACCACAGGGCCGGGACGACCCAGTGGTAGCGCGCCGCCTCCCGGACGGCCACCCGCAGCCGCGGCCCCACCGGGATCACGCCGGTGCGCAGGTTGTGCAGCGTGGTGTACCAGAACAGCGGGATCACCGCGGCCCACACCACCATGCAGTACGGGCAGAGCGCGCCGATCCGGTACAGCGCCTGGTACATCAGCCAGGTCACGAAGCCGACCCCGAACACCGTCCCGGCCTGCAGGCCGAGCCAGAACCAGCGCCGGTACGCCGCACCCGAGAGCAGTCCCGCGCCGATCGCCACGACCACCCCGAAGGCGACCAGCCCGATCAGCGAGTTGGGGAAGCCGAAGGCCTCCGCCTGCGCGCTGCGCATGATCGAACCGCAGCTGATGATCGGATTGATGTTGCAGTTGGGGACGTAGGACGGATCCTCCAGCAGCCGGATCTTGTCCAGCGTGAGGACCGTCGAGGCGAACAGGCCGACGGCGCCGCCGATCAGCAGCAGCCAGGCGAACGGCCGGCTCGCGCCGAAGGCGGGCCGTACGGCGGGGGAGCCGGCCGTCATCCGGTCACCTGCTTGACCATCGCGGTGAACTGCTCGGGCGAGACGGCCTTGCCGTTGGTGAGGACGTCCAGCTTCCTGCCGTCCAGCTTGACGGTCGGCGTGCCGGTGACGTCGCTCTTGTTGAACTCCTCGTTGACCTTGGCCGCCCACGGGGCGTAGGTGCCGTCCTGGACGGCCTTGACGAAGGCGTCGGTCTTCAGGCCGGGCACCTGGCCGGCCAGGTCCAGGATGTGGTTGACGTCGCCGAAGGCGTCGCTGCGCTCGTCCGGCTGGTTGGCGTACAGCACGTCGTGGAACGCCTTGAACTTGTCCACGCCCTCGTTCAGCGCGGCGCCGGCGGCGGCCAGCGCGGTGCGCGAGCCCTTCCCGCCGAGGTTGTTGTCCAGGAACGTCGCCAGGTGGTACTCGACCTTGTACGAGCCGTCGTCGGCGAGCTGCTGGATCGCCTTGCCGGTGGTGGTCTCCAGCTGCTCGCAGAACGGGCAGCGGAAGTCCTCGTAGACCTCCAGGGTGTGCGGGGCGTCGGCCTTGCCGTAGGTGATCACGGTGCCGTCGGTGCCGCTCGCGTTGGCCGGCACCACCAGCGGGCCGTTCGCGGCGGCGACCGAGCCGGAGCCGGAGGAGCCGCCGACCGCGAAGGCCACGCCCGCCGCGAGGGCCAGGACGGCGGCGGAGGCGCCGCCGACCACCACCCGGCGGCGAACGCGGTCGGAGCGTTCGGCCTGGGCACGGGCGGCGCGCATGCGGTCGGTGGCGGAGGTCTTCCTGTCGGTCTTGCGGGAGTTGCTCATGGGGTGTCGTCCTGTGCTCTCGGGCGTACGGGGAGGCGCGCGGCCGACGAGGGGCCTGCGCGAGGGGGAGAGACAGCCGACTGAGCGGGATCGGGCGGGGAGCCCGCGGCTCAGACGGCCAGGGCGAACACCGGGGGACCGCGCCGGACGGCCGGGCGGACGACGACGTCCTCGGCGGGGACCAGGGTGCGGCTGGCCCGGGGGAACGGCGCCCGCGCCGGCGGACGGGCCGGCAGCGGGGCGGTCAGCAGCCGCAGCCAGCGGGCGGCGGCCGGCAGGTGGCGGTGCAGGAACTCGCCCAGCATCCGGACGGCGCCGGCCAGGCAGCACAGCGCGGCGTCCGCACGGCGCAGCCAGTAGGCGCCGGCCAGCGCGATCACCGTGTGCAGCAGCAGGAGCAGCAGCACACCGGTCCGGGCGGAGACGCCGTGACCGAGCAGGAAACCGCCGAGCGAGCCGCCGCCGCACAGCAGCGGCTGGAGGCCGTGCCCGGCGCCGGGCGGCAGCGAGGGACAGGTGCTCTGCGCGAGGTCGAACAGCGCGCCGGCGCCCAGCTCCAAGGGCAGGAACACCGCCGCGATCGCCGGATAGCCGCGCTCGCGGCCGGCCAGCGCGAAGGCCACCGCGAAGACGGCGGCCGAGGCCAGCAGCATCGGGCCGACCGGCAGCGCGCGGCCGGTGACCAGCACCTGGCCGAGCCCGGCGAGCAGCACGACCAGCGCGGCGAAGACCGCCGCGCGGAGCGTCCTGGTGACCGGGCCGATGTCCATGGGATCCGAGTCTGCCACAGGTTGAAACCGGAACGGTCTGCCGGGCGGTGGGCTGTGAACAGCCTCACCACCCGGGCTGAGCTGGGCTTATCCGGTGCTTACAGGGGTGTTCACGGGTGGGCGTCGGCGGCACGCACCCGCGCCTCGACCAGCTCCCGGAAATGGTCCAGGTCCTCGCGAACCGCGCGCTCGATCGCACCCGCCTGGGCGAAACCGCGCGGCCCGCCGAACTCCCGCCGCACCGCCTCCGGGTCGTACTCCACCCGGATCTGCAGGCGGGTGTGCCGGGCGTCGAGCGGCAGCAGCGCGAAGGCGCCGCGCAGCCGGAGGGCGTCCAGGGTCCGCCAGGCCATCACCCGGCCCCGGCCTCGGTCGGTGATCTCGGCTTCGACCGAGCGCTCCGTGCCGTCGACCTCCACCCCGAGGTGCGCCAGGTTCCGGCCGTGCGGCTGGGCGGTGCGGAGGCCGTCGACGAACCGGGGGTACTCGTGCACGCGGTGCAGTTGCTCCCAGGCGGCCAGGACGGGGGCGGCGATGTCGATCTGTTCCTCAAGGGTGCTCATGGGGTGTGGCACCTCCCTGGGGTCCAGCCTGCGCCTTGGGGGTGGGGGTGGGCAAAGGGGGGTGGGGGAGGGGGCGTCCCTTGCGCTTGGTGGGGGCTCGGGTGAGCGCGCGGAGGGCGGGTGGCGGGGAGAGACTGGGTGCATGCCGGAGCTGCCTGAGGTCGAGGCGCTGAGTGTCTTCCTGTCCGGGCGGTTGGTCGGGCGGGTGATCGCCCGGGTGCAGCCGGTGGCGATCAGTGCGCTGAAGACGTACGACCCGCCGGTGGCGGTGTTGGAGGGGCGGACGGTCGGGGCGGTGAGCAGGCGCGGGAAGTTCCTGGACGTCGAGGCCGAGGGGGTGCACCTGGTGGTTCACCTGGCGCGGGCCGGGTGGGTGCGGTGGAGGGACGGGATGCCTGCTGAGCCGCCGCGGCCGGGGCCGCGCAATCCGTTGGCGCTGCGGGTGCGGCTGGTGGGGGAGGGCGGGGACGGGTTCGATCTCACCGAGGCCGGGTCGAAGAAGGGGCTGGCGGTCCATGTGGTGCGGGACCCGGCCGAGGTGCCGGGGGTGGCCGGGCTCGGTCCGGATCCGCTGGATCCGGGCTTCGCCCTGGCGGACTTCGCCGCGCTGTTGCGGGGGGAGCGGCGGCGGATCAAGGGTGTGCTGCGGGATCAGCGGGTGCTGGCGGGAGTGGGCAACGCCTATTCGGACGAGGTGTTGCACGCGGCCCGGATGTCGCCGTACAAGATCGCCGGGAGTCTGACGGAGGACGAGGTGGCCCGGTTGTACGAGGCGCTGGGCGGCACGCTGCGGGAGGCGGTGGAGCGCTCGCGGGGGCTGGCGGCGGGGGAGCTGAAGGCGGACAAGAAGCTCGGGTTGCGGGTGCACGGCCGGACCGGGCAGGCCTGTCCGGTGTGCGGGGACACGATTCGTGAGGTGTTCTTCGCGGACTCCTCGCTCCAGTACTGCCCGACCTGCCAGACCGGGGGCAAGCCGCTGGCGGACCGGCGGCTGTCGCGGCTGCTGAAGTGACGCCTCGGCCGGGTGGGACGGTTGCGTCCCACCCGGCGGGTGGGGGTGTCAGCGCTTGATCGCGACGCCGCCCCAGTAGTAGGCGGCCTTCGGGTCGGCCGGGGGCTCGCCGTCCGGGCGCCAGGCCAGCACCGGGGCGACGCCCGGCTCGACGAGGTCCCAGCCGTCGAAGAAGCGGACCACGTCGTCGTAGCCGCGCGGCACCAGGGTCATTCCGCCGGCCCGGGCGGCCTCGGCGACCTTGCCGACGGCCTCGGGGTCGAAGTCCGGGGTCGGGGTGGTCAGGGCGATGCAGCTGCCGGACGGAAGGGCGTCGCGCAGCGCGGCCACCCGGCCCCACGGGTCGTCCTCGTCGGCGATCAGCATCAGGACGGCGATCATCAGCAGGCCGACCGGCTGGGTGAGGTCGAGGGTGGCGGTGAGCGCCGGGTCGGCGAACAGCTCCTCGGGCTTGCGCAGGTCGGCGTGGATGTAGGTGGTGCGGCTGGCCGGGCTGGAGACCATCAGGGCGCGGGCGTGGGCGAGCACGATCGGGTCGTTGTCGACGTAGACCACCCGGGTCCCCGGGCTGACCGCCTCGGCGATCTCGTGGGTGTTCGGCGAGGTCGGGATGCCGGTGCCGAGGTCGAGGAACTGGCGGATGCCGTGCTCCTGGGCCAGGTAGCGCACGGCCCGGCCCTGGAACGCCCGGTTGGCCTTGGCCATCTCCTTGACGCTCGGGACGGCCTGCTCGATCGCCTGCCCCATGGCGCGGTCCGGCGGGAAGTTGGTCTTGCCTCCCAGCCAGTAGTCGTACACGCGCGCAGAGTGCGGGGCAGTGGTGTCGACGCCGAAACGCTCCCACTGGCTGAGCTCCGGGGAGTCGTCGTCCTGCGGGCCCTGGTGGGGGAAGTCCTGACTTGTCGTCATGGCCACGTCCTCTGATGGCAGATCATCACACTGGGGAAGGCACAGCGTAGCGGTCCGGACGGGAGGTGGAGCGTCCGGTCGGGGAAGATCCGTGGAAGATCTTCGGACGCGGCGTGTGCGGGGCGGTCCTTGGGCCGTCGGAGTGGTGATCGGGTCCGTCGGAGTTGCCCCCGGGAGGGGCGGCGGCGGCCGGGGGATGCATTCACAATGCTGTCAGATCGTCAGATTACTTCGCGTAGATTGCTACTGGTTGCGGCTGGAATGTCCCTCTTGGGGACGGCGGCTGCCGGATGCCGGAGTTACGTGGGCGGTGGGGGGAGCGGGGCCACGGCGGGGGTGAGCAACCAAGTCAGCATTTTTACCGGGTTAAGTTATGCTGGACTCCGAGAGCAGGTGAGCCCGTGGTGCGGGAAGGGA